>NIVA01000226.1 GCA_002254335.1 Bacteroidetes bacterium 4572_114
GTGTTCGGCAATGGGACTAAATAAAATTATTATTTTCAATAATACAGATGGGAGCGGAAGTTTTAATTCACAAATCCTTATTTCAGACCGTTCGGAGAACCCAAAAGGACTTTGCTCAGGAGATTTCGATAACGACGGTGATATAGATATTGCGGCTACACTTTCCAATCAGAATCCTGATGAAGTGGTTTGGTATGAAAACGGTGATGCGAATTTTGTTGTCCACCACATAAATCCAAACCGAGACGCTTGGGACATAGCAATTTATGACATTAATAATGACGGAAACAATGACATTTTTTATACTGATGGCCAATATATTTGTTTGGTAGAAAATCAAAACTCCGGCGAATCATTCAGTGATGAGATTATTTTGTATCAAAATGGCTCTAACATTTTCGAAATATCCCTTGTCGATATAGATAATGATAATGATATGGACTTGTTTGTTGCAGATGCTTTGGCAGATAAAGTTTTTTGGTTTGAAAATACTGATGGTAATGGGAGTTTCAGTCCACTTATTATGATAGATAATCAAGGGAATGGCCCTGTTGATATTGATTTTTCAGACACTGACGCTGATGGTGATCTGATGGGCAAGGTTCCTTTATTAAAAATGTAATTGCAAATTCAAATTTCTATGGACTGTGCTTCAATGATACTGACAATGACAATGATGCCGATATAATATATTCGTTAATTAGCAGCATTGCTTTCCTTGAGAATGATGGGACAGGAAATTATCTACCGGAAGTTATTGTGAATAATCAAAATGGCTATGCAAATGATTTTATTTCCTCAGATGTAAATAATGACAATTATGAGGATATAATTTACACACCGGATTATTCACTGAATTGGATGGAAAATAATCAGAATAATACATTTCAAAATCACTTAATTAACATTTATGGTGGGAGTAATGATATAGCAGCAGGTGACTTGGATAATGATAACGACATTGAAATTGTTACGGCTTCACGTAATGTCAACAGGGTTTATTATTCTGTTAACATTAATTCTGACGGCACTTTTATTACCTTGCCCCCCGTGCTTATACAAGAACCAAATGCTGTTGAAACAGGCGATTTAAATAACGATGGATATAAAGACATTGTTGTCGGTACCTGGCCTTCTGAGAATCTCTACTGGGCCGAAAATTATCAATTCCGAATCTTAAATCATCCATTTGACCAGTTTGCCTGTGAAGGAGGAAAAGTCTCTTTTTCAGTTGTTTCCACTGGTGTAATAATATATCAATGGCAGGTAAATTCAGGTTCCGGTTATATAAATCTTACTGATGATGACACATACACAGGGACAAACAAAGCGCAAGTAAATATAACTGATATAACAACTGAATTATTTGGCAACGAATACAGGTGTTTAGTTTACGATAGAAACAATTTTGAATTAATAACAGATGCAGCTGGTCTTTACCTGGATTGTACAAAAATTAATGAGCAGCAGATCAACAATACTGAAACATTCCTTTATCCAAACCCAACAACAGGCATCATTAATCTAACACCTGTTCCAAATGCAGTAAGCATATCAGTAGCAGATATTACAGGAAAAATTGTTTTTTGTACATACGAAGTAGATAAAATGCAAATTGATATGTCGCAAATTAAAAATGGGGTGTATATTGTCAGCATTCAAACAGACAATAAAGTTTTAATATCAAAAATAGTGAAGGAATAATAAGTGTTTTCATTAGCAACTTTATAATTGATACTTTTGCCAAATGGTTGAAAAGATTGATGTTGAAAATTTCCTGAAACTAGCTGATGAACTGCCAGTTGTGGATGTCCGTTCCCCGGCTGAATTTGCCCAGGGGCATATCCCCAAGGCAATTAACCTTCCCTTGTTCAACAATGAGGAAAGGGCCGTTGTGGGCAAACTGTACAAAAATTCAGGGCGGGAGACTTCAGTTTTAAAGGGCCTGGATATTGTCGGGCCGAAAATGTCGGGATTTGTAAAGCAAGCCAACAAGATTGCCCCCGGACGAAAACTCCTGATGCATTGCTGGAGGGGCGGTATGCGCTCCGAAAGCATGGCCTGGCTGCTATCAACTGCCGGGTTTCAGGTCCATTTGTTGACCGATGGGTACAAAGCTTATCGGAAATTTATCCGCGAAAAACTGGAAGCTGCATCCAATTTTATCATCCTTTCCGGGAAAACCGGTTCAGGTAAAACAGATATCCTGCTTCAAATGAAAACCATGGGGGTGCAGGTAATCGACCTGGAAGGCCTGGCCAACCACAAAGGCTCGGCCTTTGGTGCGCTTGGAGAAGACCCCCAGCCCACCAACGAGCAATTCGAGAACAACCTATACAGGGTTTGCTCGGGACTGGATCCTGAAAAAACAATTTTCCTGGAAGACGAAAGCCGCTCAATAGGAAAAGTTGTTTTGCCCGAAGGATTTTTTCAAAAAATGAGGGATTGCCCCGTCATCAGGCTCGAAATGGGAGAAAAACTCCGTGTTGAGCGACTGGTGGTTGATTACGCAAAATATCCCAAAAAGCAACTGATAGAAAGCGTAAACAAAATCGAAAAAAGGATTGGTGGACAACATGCCAAAAAAATTACAGCAGCCATCGAGGCCGAAGATTTTTACACTGCTATCCAAATGGTTTTGGGATATTACGACAAAACTTATAATTACGGGCTGACCAAAAGGTGCGTCAGTTTTTTCAAATTCCCCGGTGGGCTTTCATTTTCACCTTTTTGGATTTTGAGATTTTAGCAATTTAGATTTTGGGTTTTGGAATATTGGAGTTCCCTTTTTGACCCTGGCTCGTCCAGTTTAGGGCATAGATTTGTTGTGTGATGGTTTTTTTTCTAATTTGATCAACTCTGACAGGTTCTGCCCCCTATAGTTATCAGGGCTGAATGGTTTTGATAGTGACCTGTCCGTACGGACAGAATCAAAGAGAAAATCAGCAAATATTGAGAGCAAAAAAATTTTACAAAAAATTCTGTAAAAAAAATTAATTTGACTTTGAACAATAATCTTTGAACAAAAATGAACAAACCAATTTATCTTGATTACAACGCAACCACGCCCATCAGCCCGGAGGTGGCAACAGTCATGCGCCCCTATCTGGAAGAATATTTTGGGAACCCTTCAAGTTCTCATATTTACGGCACCGAAACCAAAAAGGCCGTTGAACTGGCCCGTAAACAAATTGCCGAACTTCTTAATTGTTTTCCTGATGAAATTACATTTACCAGCGGCGGGTCGGAGTCTAACAATTTTGCCATCAAAGGAACTGCATATCAAAATCGCGATAGAGGAAACCATATCATAACATCCACGGTGGAACATCCTGCCGTGACTGAAGTTTGTCAATTCCTCGAAAAAGAGGGCTTCAAAGTAACTTACCTTCCGGTGGATGAATTTGGCCGTGTTGATCCTGTCGATGTTGAAAAAGCCATTACCCCTGCCACCATTCTCATCACGGTGATGCACGCCAACAACGAGGTGGGGACAATTCAGCCGGTTGAAGAGATTGGCGTGATCGCGAAAAAGCACAACATTATTTTTCATTCTGATGCAGCTCAATCGGTAGGGAAAATTGAAACCGATGTACAAAAAATGGGGGTTGATCTTTTGTCTGTTGCTGGCCACAAATTTTATGCACCCAAAGGGATCGGGGCGTTGTACATCAAACGCGGGGTCAAACTGCAAAAGCTTATTCATGGCGCCGACCATGAACAAAACCTCCGTGCCGGCACCGAAAACGTACTTGAAATTGCTGGCCTGGGAAAAGCGGCAGAGATCGCCAAACGTTACCTGCAAAAAAACACAGCCCACATGAAAATGTTGCGCGATCAGCTTTACGATAATTTAAAGAAGGAACTGCCGGATTTAAAACTGAATGGCCATCCCGAATTCAGGCTCCCCAACACATTCTGCCGGGGCTGCCTGCCACTCCGAAAATATTGATGTCTCCCCGGTACTGACCGCCATTCAGTTGCCATTGGATTATGCAATGGGGACAATACGCTTTTCGACCGGGAAATTTCTTACCACAGAAGATGTTAAAAAAGCTACACGGATCATCGTTGATGCGGTTAAAAAATTACAGCCCAAAACCGGGCATCAGGCAACAGAAGTCATCGAAACGAAAGAGATCAAGCTCACCCAATTCACACATGGGCTGGGTTGTGCCTGTAAGATCAGGCCGCAATACTTAGAGAAAGTCCTGAAAGACCTGCCGCCAATTTTTGATAAAAATGTGCTTATCGGGGCCAATGGTGCTGACGATGCAGCAGTTTATCTGATCAATCCGGAAACGGCCCTTGTCCAATCGGTGGACTTTTTTACACCCGTAGTTGACGACCCCTATTATTTTGGGGCCATCGCCGCTGCCAATGCAATCAGTGATATTTATGCCATGGGCGCCAAACCTTTGTTTGCACTCAATATTGTTGGTTTCCCGGATAACCGTTTGCCAATGCAGGTGTTGAAGGATATTCTCAGGGGCGCTTCCGACAAAGCGACCGAAGCCGGAATTTCAATTTTGGGCGGACACACCGTGGAAGATACCGAACCCAAATTCGGGATGGTGATAACAGGGGTTGTACATCCTGATAAAGTGCTTTCCAATGCCGGGGCCAAACCCGGTGATGTCCTCGTGCTTACCAAGCCCATTGGCACGGGCATAATTTCAACTGCCGTAAAAAGTGGATTGGCAGATGAACAGACCGCCCGGGCTGCCCGTGATGTAATGGCGACATTAAATGCCAGTGCTGCCAAAGCTATGGAAAGTTTTAAAGTAAATGCCTGTACCGATGTTACCGGCTTTGGGCTGACGGGCCACCTTAAAGAGATGGTGGAGGCTTCGGGGGTAAAAGCTGAAATATTTGCAGATCAGGTCCCGCTTATAGAGGGTGTCCGTGAACTCGCCATTGCCGGGGCCATACCCGGGGGCACCAAAAACAATTTAGATTTTGTTAAAGATATTGTCCGCTGGGGCAACGGAATTCCCGACATCATGAAGTTCCTGCTTTGCGATGCACAGACTTCAGGAGGTTTATTAGTTTCACTTCCCGAAAAGGAGGCCGATAAATTTGTTGATACCCTACGGGAGGAATATAAAATTGAAGGTTTTGTGATTGGTGGGATACAAGCAGATGAGGGTGTGGAAATTGTGGTGGTTTAAGTCAGGGCTTGACTTTGAGTCATTGCAAGAGGTGGAAGTCAGGGCTTGACTTAAAGTCAAACCCTGACTATCTTTACACCGTCATTATCGTTTTATCCCCGGCGGAATGTACTGAAAAAAGAGAGATTCCGCCGGGGATAAATTTTTATTAGTGGCGGAATGTATGTATATTTGCACACATTCCGCCACCAATAAAATTATTAAATATGCATGAACTCATTGGCAGACAGGAAGAAGAAGATATTTTTCTGGATTTATTAAAAACAGAAAATGCAGAAATGCTGGCAGTTGTAGGACGCCGCAGGGTTGGGAAAACATTTCTGATTCAAACTGTTTATAAAAACGATATTTGTTTCGATCTTACCGGTTCGCAAAAAGCGCCACTGAAAGAACAACTGCAAAATTTTGCCTGGCAGATGGAAACCTGGTCAAAATCAAAAGTACCTGTTG
Source organism: Bacteroidetes bacterium 4572_114 (assembly GCA_002254335.1). Taxonomy (GTDB): domain Bacteria; phylum Bacteroidota; class Bacteroidia; order Bacteroidales; family 4484-276; genus 4484-276. The sequence goes on from NIVA01000226.1 coordinate 5,622, forward strand.
CCCCACCAAAAAGCTGGTCGGAAGCTTTTAACCAGTTGTCGAGATTCATCGATTCCAAAAAATTCAGACAGAAGAAGGTGATCTTCCTGGATGAGTTGCCCTGGCTGGCATCACATAAATCGGGCTTCCTTGCGGCGTTGGGATACTTTTGGAATAACTGGGCCTCACAACAAAACATCATTGTTGTTATTTGCGGTTCAGCGGCTTCGTGGATGATCGACAAAGTGATAAACAACAAAGGGGGCCTTCACAACAGGGTTACTAAACTTATTACACTCCAGCCGTTTACGCTTACCGAGACCAAACAATACCTGCAAAGCCGAAAAGTATCGTTAAATAATTATCAAATCTTGCAGCTTTACATGGCCATGGGGGGTATCCCGCTGTATTTAAAGCAAGTAAAGCCCGGCTTGAGTGCAGCACAAAACATCGATGAAATTTGTTTTGCCAAAAACGGCTTTTTAAAAGATGAGTTTTCAAAACTTTATCCGGCGCTTTTCGAAAATGCTTCAAATCACATCAACATTATCCGTGCACTGGCCACAAAATGGAAAGGCCTCAACCGAAAAGAAATCATCAAAACAGGTAAATTTCCCGAAGGTGGCCGCACCTCAAATTATCTCTCCGAACTGGAACATTCAGGGTTTATAACTTCATATCTACCTTTTGGTAAATCAAAAAAAGACAAGCTTTTCCGGCTAACCGACGAATACTCGCTTTTCTATCTGAAATTTATCGAAAACAAAAGAAAACAGTCGTGGCTAAAAATCAGCAATGCGCAAACCTGGAAAAGCTGGAGCGGATATGCATTTGAAAGCGTTTGCATCAAACATAGCGGATTGATCAAAAAAGCCCTTGGGATATCAGGGATACAGACGGAAGAATCCAGTTTTGTTTTTAGGGGGGATGAAAATTCAAAGGGGTTTCAAATCGACCTGCT
>NIVA01000042.1 GCA_002254335.1 Bacteroidetes bacterium 4572_114
CGCCGTTTTGTTGAAAAACTCCTTTTTACCGAAAACAAAATCCCTTTTAAAATTGACCGGCCAAGCATTAAATTTTTGCATACAAACGGGTTGATAAAAGATGACGGCAACGGATATGTCACGTTTTGGGTGCCATTTTACAAAAAGCGCCTGTACGATGCTTTTTATCCATATTCAAATGGTGAAACAAGTTACATTGCCGGCAACACGTATGGCCCCGATTATTTCGATAAAAACGGCAACCTGAAAATTGATAAGCTTATAAAACGTTAAGCGAAGGGGTTTTAAAGTATTTATGGAAAAGGACGAAAACGGGAACTACAAATCCATAAAAGAGGCCGCGCTGATTTATAGCTTCGAAACCTTTATTACTGCAATAATGCAGGAACTGGACGGGAAAATATACCGGGAAGCCGATACCGGGCTTGGTAAAAGCGACATGATAATCAATGTGGCCAACCAGGAGTATCTCATCGAGACAAAAATCTATTACAGCCCATCAAAATTTGATAGTGGCAAACAACAACTCGCTTATTATTGCAATAGCATCGGACAACAGAAGCAAGTGGTGATATTATTAATCGCTTTATTACTAATAAGGCCAGTTTATAAACGCATAAGCGGCAGTATATCCATCCAAACGGACGTGCTTCACTTCGTACGGACTCCTTACGGTTGTTGGAATCACCCATCATTCCACCATTCCATTTTTCTATTTTCCCTTGTTATTATGCCGATATTTGCAGGAAAATAAAGTATGTAATTGTAAAACAAATAATATGAACACGAAAAAATAATAATAATAGAAGATGTTGTCTCTCTTCCAGTGGAAGAGCGTGCATTGATTGTGTATCCTATTCTCCGAAGCCTAAATCAACCAGAATCTGAAATTGATAAGAACATGGGGTGCAGTAGCACAAAGAAGGTTGGCAGAAATAAAACCAAGTAAAGTAAAGCAGATATCCGGAGATCAGGTATTTGAAGAAATCTGGAAAAATTATATTAATTAACAAAATAATCATCATGAAAAAAATTACATTATCATTTTTTATTTTTTCGATTTTATTTTCGTTCGGACAAAGAGCTAACGGACAACAATTCAACAAAAAAATCATTGGGTATTACACTTCCTGGTCAGTGTATGTACGTGATTATCATGTACCGGATATCCCTGCCGACAAGATCAACTACATCAACTATGCGTTTGCGAATATCGACAATGTTACGGGAACCATAAAACTGGGCGACTACTACGCCGATGTGGATAAATTTTATCCCGGCGACAGTTGGGAACCAGGTGCTTTGCGCGGTTGTTTTCATCAGCTTCAAATATTGAAGGCAAATAACCCGCATGTTAAAACACTTATTTCGGTTGGGGGCTGGACGTGGTCGGCCTATTTCTCAAATATCGCGCTTACAGAACAATCGCGCCAAACCTTTGCCGCTTCATGTGTTGATTTCATTCAGCAATACGAATTTGACGGAGTTGATATCGACTGGGAGTACCCTGTAAGCGGTGGGTTGGAAAGCAACGTCTATCGCCCCGAAGATAAAGGGAATTTCACTCTGTTGTTGGCCGAATTGCGCAGCCAGCTTGATGCCGCCGGCGATTATCTGCTAACTATTGCAGCCCCTGCATCGCCAATCATACAAGAGAATATCGAAATTGATTTAATCCATCAATATCTAAATTGGATAAATGTTATGACTTATGATTTTCACGGGCCATGGAGCGGGGACTCCGACCCTGTTACTAATTTTAATGCCCCACTTTACATAATACCGGAAGATCCTACGCCCGAACCATATTACTCTAAATTTAACATGTCGGCAGCTATTGAAGGATATCTCGAAAAAGGTGTCCCGCAGGAAAAACTACATGCCTCCCTGGCGTTTTACGGCAGGGGGTTTGGTGGCGTCCCCAACCAAAACAACGGCCTTTTTCAAACTTACTTGGGGCCGGCAAATGTGGGCACTTGGGAAAACGGGGTGTTCGACTATTGGGATTTGGCCCAAAATTATATCGACATGGGCGGGTATGTTTCCTATTGGAACGATGATGCCAAAGTACCCTGGATTTACAACCCCAATACCCAAAATATGATTAGCTACGATAACCCCCTGTCGATGGAGATAAAGGCAAATTATGCAAAGTCGATGGGCCTGGGCGGGGTTATGTTTTGGGAATTTAGTGGCGACAAATATGCGGTGCTGCTAAATACAATTTATCAAACCATTAATGATACAACTTCAGTTTCGATTGATGATAATAATTTGGCCGGCAATTCGCCGCAGGTTGAGATTAGTATTTATCCAAACCCGGCATCAGATGTGATTAATTTCAGCTCTGTCTGCAACATTGAAAATATTAAAATATTCGATTACTCAGGAAAGGACATCTATAATGAAAATACAAACAGTATGGCGTATCATCTGGACGTATCATACCTAAAAGAGGGATTGTACCTTTTGCAGATAAAAACAAACAGAGGGATGGCGGTTAAGAAAATGTGCAATTACCCGCCTTTCACAAACGCATTATTTTGGATGAATGGATTGTAAACCCCCATCAACGACACCCAATTCACCCCACAGGAACGCAATTTTTTAAAACGTTATCAAAATTAGAAAATCCTACAACAAACCAAATAAAACAATACCGGAAATTGCGCAGGAAAATGATAATCCCCAAAATAATGGGGAAACTGCAAATGCAATCATCCAAATACATTAACCTGCTGAACAACACACCTGCAAACAAAACCTGGCAAACCGGATACCACGACCATATTGTTAGAAACGACAGTGAATTCATGCGAATAAAATATTACATCCGGAATAACCCTAAAAATTGGAAAGAGGACACATTTTTTTAAATGATTATATAAAGATTCTTTCACTATCAAAAAACCCTCAACTTTGCAACAAATTTTACAGTCATGGAATATACCACATATATTGATGTAAATCCACTTACAGGAGAAGCAATGAAAGAACTGGAGAGCTTTTATGAATACCTGGTTTTTAAAGTATAAGAAAAAGGTTAATGAGAAAACCAGTAAGAAGAATAAAAAAGATCAATTTTTCAGGTTTGCAGAAAAACATTCCTATAATTTACTTGAGAATTTTACATTTAATCGGGAAGAACTTCATGGAAAATAACATCTTATAATTAATCCGTTTAAAGAAGGATAATCCATTCTCGTTTATGATTCACGGTACAGAACCTGACCGAAGGCCGTCTCAATGACAATAATATGGATTTTAGCTGGACGGATCCCAGTCCTTTCAATGATGCCACACAAGCTGATGCTGATACGTTAGCTAATCTGATTTCCGAATTTCGTAAGATATTTATTATCAAGTGCTGTTAAAAATCCCCAAAACCAACAGTTTTATTTACCCTGTTTTTTCGTTTATCTCCCGGGGTATTAAAAAAATATGATAAAAATTATTCAAAAGTTTTGGTGTCTCTTGTATATTTGCAATAAGAAAAGCAAAAATTAGTGAAGTACAAAAATTATATTCTATCCATACTGAAAAAATTATGGTCTGCAATTAAGGACCTGCTTCCCATAATATTGGTAGTGGTGTTTTTTCAAAGTGTTGTAATCCAGCAACCATTTCCCCAAATCGGGGAAGTCATTTTCGGGATATTGTTTGTAATAGCGGGGTTAATGCTTTTTATTGAAGGCTTAGAAATCGGGTTGTTTCCTATTGGGGAGACGATGGCCTACGCACTTGCAAAAAAGGGAAGCCTTTTATGGTTGATGATTTTTGCCTTTGCACTTGGCTTCTCTACAACAATTGCCGAACCTGCCCTAATTGCCGTAGCAAAAGAGGCTTCTGAAATATCTTCAGGTGCGGGGCTGATCGAAAACAGTCAAAAAATTATGGATTTATATGCCATGGGCTTACGCTTGTCAGTGGCTTTTTCTGTTGGCCTGGCCATTGTTATAGGGGTTTTACGAATCCTCAAGGGCTGGCCGTTATATTATTTAATCATCGGCGGGTATGTGTTAGTCATGCTGATGACAATGATAGCCCCCAAAGAGATAATCGGCCTGGCTTATGACGCAGGCGGGGTAACTACTTCTACAATTACCGTCCCGTTGGTAACGGCTCTCGGGGTTGGGCTGGCTACCGTGATCAAAGGAAGGAGCCCGTTGCTCGATGGTTTTGGTTTGATTGCCTTTGCTTCACTTTTACCTATGATTTTTGTGATGGCATATGGCTTATTTTGGTTTTAAAAACAAAATAGTTTATGATTGATTTTATGATAGATTTCGCTTTGACCTTGTTTAATACCCTGAGGGACGTATTGCCTATCATATTATTGATCATTTTTTTTCAACTAATAGTCCTTAAACAACCTATCCCCCATTTAAAGAAAGTTATCCTGGGAGGGGCTTATGTAGTGCTTGGACTATCATTATTTCTTATGGGGTTAGAAAAAGCACTTTTTCCTGTGGGGAAAATTATGGCCACCCAACTATCTGACCCGGCCTTTATTGGGGCCACCACAAGCGAACTTTCAAATTGGAGGTCTTATTACTGGATTTACATTTTTGCGGCATTAATCGGATTTTCCACCACCATTGCCGAACCCTCACTTATTGCTGTTGCCATAAAAGCCGGGGAGGTTTCGGCAGGCACCATTAGCCCATGGGGACTTCGTATTACTGTGGCACTGGGCGTAGCTTTTGCTTTGGCACTGGGCACATTTCGGATTGTAACCGGCACACCACTGTTTATTTACATTATGGTAGGTTATATTGTTGTGATCATCCAAACCATTTTTGCCCCCAGGACACTTATTGCCCTGGCCTACGATTCAGGAGGGGTCACCACCTCCACTGTTACTGTCCCTCTGGTGGCCGCACTCGGATTAGGATTATCCAGTGCAGTACCAGGTAGAAGCCCTGCCATAGACGGATTTGGGCTTATCGCATTTGCCAGCTTATTCCCAATTATCACAGTATTGGGATATGCCCAATTTATGGAATTAAAAACCCGAATGTTAAAAATAAAATCTAAGAAAAATGCAATTTAAATTAATTATGGCCTTTGTTAAACCCAACATCACTGATGTTGTGGTTGATGCCATGAAAGAAGCGGGGGCCACAGGAGCTACCATTATTCCAGCCAGGGGCACAGGGATACATGAGGCTACGTCTTTTTTTGGCCTGTGCATCGAGGATCAAACTGATATCATTGTGTTTCTTGTGGAAGAACACGTTGTGGAAGACCTCATGAAAGTAATACGGTTGGCGGGCAAATTTAATGAGCCGGGCACAGGCATTGCTTTTGTTTTACCGGTAGAACATGTGGCCGGCCTCGAAAGCCAAATGAAAAAATTTAAGGATCAGGCCCGCAACCAGTATTTTTAGGTCAAATTAAATACTTTAAAAAGAATAAACATGAACACAAAAAGAAGTTTTCAAAGCGCCAGGGATGTGATGACGAAAAAGGTAGTTTTAATTGATGGCATGGCCACTGCCAAAGAGGCGGTAGAAATTATGCGAAGGGAAAAGGTTGAATCTTTAATAGTGAAGAAACGCCACCCACAGGATGCCTGTGGGATTATTATGGTGAGTGATCTCATTACGGGCGTGATAATCCCGGACAAAACTTCTGAGGAGGTCAATGTTTTTGAGATTATGTGCAAGCCCATCATTAGCATACCTGCTACAATGGATGTACGCTATGTAGCCAGCTTGATGATAAAAGTAGGGTTAAGGATGGCCCCGGTTGAGGAAAATGGGGAATATATTGGAATGGTCTCGCTTTCGGATTTGATTTTGGATAATATGCTTTTCTAAAATTAAATCATGGGAAATATTAAAGAAGGTGCGAATAAAGAAAACAGGCAGCAAAATATAAAATTGTTAAAAATTAGCCTTGCCCATTTAACCTGTATTTTTTTCTTATGTGCTGTTCACCAAACAACAGAGGCACAAATTGGGGTCAGGATAGGGACAACCATTTCAAGTTTCAATTATTCTGATACAAAACCAAACCCTAACATTGGCTACGATATAGACCTAAGGCCATACACAGGGTACGATATCGAATGGGTACAATTAGGGGGTCAAAAACCTGTCTTTTCCCCTTATATCAGTGTATATTACAATTTTCAAATATCAAACAGGTTTGGTTTGCGGCCGGAACTGAGTTTTACACAAAAAGGTGTTAGTTTTAACCAACATGAATATGAACGGATTATTTACAAACTAAAAATCAGTTATTTTGAAATCCCCTTTTCTGTGGCTTATAAATTTATTAAAAAAGAAAAATTCGTTAGTGAGCTTTATCTTGGCGGATATGGCACTTTTAAAATAAATGCAATTAAAAAAGTGGCCAATCACAATTCAGAAATCAAAAAGACACAAATTGAAAACGTAAATAATTTCGAAGCCGGAATTCATTTTGGTGTAAATTTTAAACATCAGATTTTCGATAAGTTTTTCCTGTTCGATATTCGGATTTTCCAGGGGTTAAGTAATATTTTTCATACACCTGAAAATCAGCCAAAATTGTACCATAGTACACCAGACACAAAGATTACAGGTGTTAATTTAACCGTTGGTTATGAATTTTAAAAATACAATTACCAGGGCATTATTCTTGTTTGCGGTCACAGTTTTATTTTTTAGTTGCGCAAAAGAGATACCAAAACATGATATAGATATTGAAATACAAAAGGTAATGACGGAATACGATTTACCTTCTGTTTCGGCTTGCGTGATAAAAGACAATGCAATAGTTTGGGCACAATCCTATGGATACAGCAATAAGGAAAACCAGGTAGAAGCCACCGATGAAACTATATATCATGTTGCATCCATCTCTAAATTATTTATTGCTACCGCTGTGATGCAATTAGAAGAGCAAGGAAAAATAGACCTTGACGAGGATATAAATAATTTCATCCCAATTTCAATTCGCAATATACACTTTCCAGATATACCCATAACAGCAAGAATGCTGTTGACACATACTGCCGGAATTGCCTGGCCACTAACCTACCAGGAAGCGTATGGTTTGTGGGAGCATTTTGAACCCGACCAGGCCCCACCACCAAGCGAATGGGTGCCGCAGTTTTTAATCCCTTCCGGTGAATATTACAATCCTTATATCTGGAAGAATACCCAACCCGGTACTTTCGAACTATATTCAAACATTGGCAGCAATGTACTGGCATATATGGTTGAGCAAATCTCAGGTCAAAATTTCAGGGATTATTGTATGGCCCATATTTTTATCCCGCTCAATATGCTTAACACAAGTTACAATTATGCCGATCTTGATTTAAGTAATATTGCAGTTCTCTACAAAGATGACAACACTATCCAAGCCCCCTTTGATGACAGGATTTATGCTTCGGGCGGGCTTAAAACAACAATCCGGGATTTAAGCCGGTTTATGCTGGCATACATCAACAAAGGCGAATTAGATGGACAGCGTATTTTGCAAGGGTCCACTATTGACAAGATGCTGGAAATTCAAAGCACAACATCAGGTGTTTGCCTGTTATGGCGGGCATCTTTAGGTAATTGGTTTGGACATACCGGCGGAATGGTTGGCACCGCAACAATTACAGAAATGCACCCCGACAGTAAAACTGGCCTGATAATTTTTTGTAACAAACATTCAAATGCCGTTTACCAGGGCCATGACATCTATGGGCTTGTTAAACAAAAAGCGAATGAATTTATTGAGTAAGTGCTAATTAGTGTCCGTCCATAAAGTCGAGTGTTTAGTTCATAATGTTCGATATCAAGGCTTGCGAAATGCTGAATAACAATAAGTTTACTTTTGTAAATGTTTGTTTTCAGCATGAGTATAACGCAGATAGCGGACATTATGGACAAACACTAATTAAGCCCCTTCCGCTCCAGCATTGCATCTTTCTGAGGTGCACGGCCACGGAATTTTATATATAAATCCATCGGGTCTTCGGTGCCTCCTTTTTCAAGTATATTTTCGCGGAATGCCTTTGCTGTCCCCTTATCAAAAAGGCTTGTTTCTTTAAACGCCTGGAAAGCATCGGCATCCAACACTTCGGCCCACAGATAGCTATAATACCCGGACGAATATCCGCCGGCGAAGATGTGCGCAAAATAAGGGGTGCGGTATCTTACCACAATTTCGGGGATCAACCCGATACGGTGCATCGACTTGTTTTCAAATTCAATGGCGTTTTGCTGTTCGGCAGTTTTCAGGGTGTGCCAATCCATATCTAAGTAACATGCCGAAACGTATTCGACCGTAACAAAACCCTGGTTGAATTTGTTGCTGGCTTCGGTTTTATCAATCAACTCCTGCGGAATTGGCTCTCCTGAAATGTAGTGTTTTGCATAAGATTTCATCACCTCAGGCTCCCCGGCCCAGTTTTCCATAACCTGCGACGGCAGCTCAACAAAATCCCTCGGCACCGATGTACCAGAAAGTGAAGGGTAGGTGCAATCGGACAGCAATCCATGCAATGCATGGCCAAATTCATGGAAGAGCGTTGTAACCTCCCCGAAACTCAGGAGTGCTGGCTTATCGGCAGTGGGCTTTGAAAAGTTCATCACCATGGAGATTACCGGTGCGATATTTTCCCCATCCTGTTTCGATTGTTTACGATAGCTCGTCATCCATGCGCCACCGCCTTTGCTTGCCCGTGGATAAAAGTCCATGTATAAAATACCGATATGTGAACCGTCGGCCTCCAAAACCTCATATACAACAGCATCAGCGTGGTAAGCCGGGATGTCATCAATTTTTTTAAACTGCAGACCATATAAGTTGTTGGCAACATCAAACATACCTGCCAAAACATTGTTCAACTCAAAATATGGCCGGAGCTCCTCTTCATCCAGGTCAAATTTTTGCATTTTCAGTTTCTCGGCATAATACCACCAGTCCCAGGGTTCAAGCTGAAAACCACCGCCCTCGGCATCTATCATCTCCTGTAAAGCTACAACTTCCTGCCTGGCATTTTTCAATGCCGGCCCCATCACCTCATCCAAAAAAACATAAACTGTTTCAGGGTTTTTGGCCATATTTATCTCAAGCACATAATCGGCATGGGTTTTATAGCCTAACAAATTAGCCCGTTCTACCCGAAGTGCAGCCAGCTTTGCGGCAATCTCTTTGTTATCATACTGGTTATTGTTGTTGCCACGATTTGTATAAGCCTTAAATATTTTTTCGCGCAGCCCCCGGTTGTCGGCATATTGCAGAAAAGGGATCATACTTGGTTTTTGGACAGTGAACAGCCATTTACCCTCATGGCCGGCTTCATTGGCAGCCTCGGCAGCACCATCAATAGCTGATTGCGGCAAACCTGATAAATCTTTTTCATCTTCAATTACCATTTCAAAACCATTGGTTTCGGCAAGCAGGTTTTCATCAAACTGTAACGAAAGCAGTGAAAGTTCTTCATTGATCTGTCTCATCTTCTCCTTTTTATCTCCCACAAGTCCTGCCCCATTACGTGCAAAACGCTTGTATGTTTTTTCCAACAAGGTTGCCTGTTCAGTGGTCAGCTCCAGTTCATCTTTTTTATCATACACAGTTTTTATCCGTGCAAACAAATCCTCGTTCAACATAATGTCGTCCCTGTGCTTCGAACGTATAGGGGCCGCCTCTTTTGCAAGTTGCTGCAACTCGTCGCTGGTATTGGCCGAAAGCAGATTATCAAAAACACTAACAGTTTCACGCAACAAATTTCCACTATAATCAAATGCTTCAATTGTATTTCCGAAATTTGCCATATCGGGGTTATCGATTATGGCCTCAATCTCGGCCTGCTGCTGCTTTATGCCCTCTTTAATAGCAGGTAAGAAATGGCTGTTTTCAATTTTCCCGAAAGGGGGCACATCGAAAGGTGTTCCGTAAGCTGTGAAAAATGGGTTCATGTCGTTTTCAGATTTGTTTTGTTGAGTTGTACAGGAGCTTGCAATAATTCCTGCAATCATCATGATTGTTACTATTTTTTTCATCCTTTAAATGATATTTGAGTTTTAATATGGCGGCAAAAGTAATGTATTAGCACAGATTTATGCATTTAATATTGCAAGGCTGAATTTGGGCAACTTAATATTACCGAACACCTTTTTCACCTCAAGGCCGTTCCCTGTTTTGTGCTTGTAATTATATTCGATGTTCAAATTCAGTTTTGTTAAATTACATTCCGTTTCGTCAAAGAATTCAACAATAGCAACACCGCTCCGCATCCCCATCAGGTTTGAAGGCCCGCTTCCGGTCCAGAACTCATAATCGAGGTTATCTACCGGCTGGCCGTTATAATTTAGAAAATGTGTGCAGTCATTCCAAAAATTAACAACATGAAACGGAAAAAACTTTCAAACATCAGTTTAGCGGTAATTTCCTAAGCGACTTCGAGTCGCTAAGGAAATACGAATAGAAAGTTTCCCAGGCCTCGACTTTCCAAAGTCCGAAGGACTTGGAAACGTCAATTCACAAACACAATTTCACCCCCCTCCTCCCGGCATAAGCGATACGGCGCGGCGTACGGCATTTGCACCATACCGTTGCCGGATATTATCGAGGGCCTGGTAGAGGTTTACCATTTCCGGGGTATCCTCAAACAGGTCGAGTTGTTGCACACCACGCACCAAGTGGCTGAACCGCACCCCAATCAGCCGGATGAGCATACGCCGCTGGTAGAGCCGGCCGAACAGTTCCAGTGCAATTTCCGTTAGCACATGGTCGAAGGAGGTGTAGGGGATTGTCCGCTGCAACGTATGCGTATCGAAATTTGAATAGCGTATTTTTATCGTTACACAGCCCGTAAGTTTTTCTTGTTTCCGCATCTGGAATGCGATCTTCTCTATCATCGAGCTAAGTATTTCGCGCATTCGCACCACATCAATGGTGTCCTGTTCAAAGGTGGTCTCGGTGCTAATGGATTTCTGCTCCGAATATGGCTTTACCGGTGTGAGGTCGATGCCGTTGGCTTTTTTCCAGATGCCGAGGCCGTTTTTCCCCATCAGCTTTTCCATCATTTCGGGCGGGATCATGCTTAGCGTGTGGATATCCACCACGCCCATTGAGCGGAGCCGCTGGAAGGTTTTAAGCCCAATCATAGGGATTTTGCGAATAGACAAAGGTCCTAAGAAGGGCTTCACCTGTGGGCGTTCTACCTGTATTCCTCCATTTGGCTTGGCTTCGCCCGTGGCGATCTTCGATACGGTTTTGTTTACCGAAAGCCCAAATGATATGGGCAAACCCGTCTCTTTGATTATCCGCCGGCGCAGTTCCTGAGTCCACTTCATCGAGCCAAAAAAGCGGTCCATCCCAGTAATATCTAAATAGTGTTCGTCAATGGAAGCTTTTTCGTAAACGGGGGCCTGTTCGGCGATGATCTCGGTGACCATGCGCGAAAATTTGGTGTATTGCTCCATGTCGCCACGCACAACAATGGCATCGCCACACAGGTTGAGCGCCATCTTCATTGGCATGGCCGAACTCACGCCAAACTGCCGGGCCTCGTAGCTACAACTGGCCACCACCCCACGCCCGGAAGTCCCGCCAATGATCACAGGCTTGCCCTCCAGGCCGCTGTTCATCAACCGTTCTACCGACACAAAAAAAGTGTCCAGGTCCATATGTGCTATTGTTCGGTTTTTGGGGTCCATGTTTTGGGTTTTGGGTTT
>NIVA01000043.1 GCA_002254335.1 Bacteroidetes bacterium 4572_114
TATTCTTCGAAAAAACTGAACCGGATCAAATTTTGCCATAGCCTTAAAACTACCGTCTGTTTTTATCTCTATCCGTGGACTACCCGGCTTATTACCTGGCCTTACAATTTTATCAAAGCGTGAAAATATTTTAGGGTGTGTTATTTTATGCTGTGATCTTATCTTAGATGGGATTTCTTTTGGGTTTGAGAAATTAATACCGAGCGAAGAAAGCTTTAGCGAATATCCTGCTTTCATTGGGGTTATCCGGCCACTAATGGTTATAGTTTTTGTTGCCATGTTTTTAGGTTTTAATTAACTCAGGTTTCACAGAACGTGTGGGTTCTAAAAACTATTTTTTCACACTCCTATAACAGATAAAGAACCCTTAGTTTTCTATAAAGAATGAACTTTATTGCAATGATATAACATATTTTTGACTTTTCCAAATATATTCACAAAAATCTTTTCTATCTAAACTACTCGAAAAGAAAACGCTCAGGATTTGTGTTGATGTATTTGTGTTTTTGCTCCCCTGTTAAATAATCCGTATTTATGAAGTATCCCATATATTCATTTAATGATTCAACTTTTAAAAGATTTATCATAAAATCAGAGCCATACAGAATTTTGTTATTTATTTCTTCATTATCATTACCAATTTGATTCTTAAGCTTTGCATAATAATCTGCATTGTCAGCATTGCTTGAAAAATCAGCATAAATATTATGTTTATTATTTAAAGCCAAGTCAATTATCCTATTTGTCCAATCTATATTGTCTTCTCCAAAGTGGGCAAAGTTGATTTTCAATTTAGTAAAACGTTGGTCTTTTAGGACTTTTGCCCATTGCTCATTTGGATTGGTGAATTTTTTATGTTCAATAGAAGCTACAAAACCACCTGTACTACAATGTGTAATTATTGGGATGTTTTTATCAATACAGGTTTGGTAAAGTAATTCTACTTTCCTTCTTTCCTTTTGATTATCGGGCCAAGGGTCGAAGCCCAAAGGTGGGTATAGTTTAATTCCAGCAAAAATATTTTTACATTTCTCTGTATTTTCCAAATTGCCATCAAATTCCCCCATTGCTTTGTATAGTTTTTTATACCGTTGTTCAGGGGTGTCACTTTCTAAAAAGTCTGAGAAATATTTGTTAAGCATTTTTTCTATTTCATCAAAATCATAATTTTTAGTATTGATACCCATAAATGGATAAATCTCAAAAAAATCTGCATCTTTATTAAATTGCTTTTCCTTTATTTTAAATTTGGTGATTGAATTTTTAGTTTTTATTTCAATTCTTTTTGTGTAATAAGTACGTATCGCTTTAAACAAGTCTTGTATTTGACTGGTTATTGGTTTTTGAGGCGGAATATTATAAAAAATATCATTGTTTTTTATGTTTGGATAACCAAAATCCATAACCAACGGGCATAATACTATTTTGTCATAGAATTTATTGCCAATTTTAAGTGTATTATCCTTGTTTATAATTGCCTTTTTATTTTCATGGTCATTTTTAAGAAAATATTCAACTATCAAGAAATCGTATAAAACAGAGGTTTCCATAAAAGAAAGAAGATTCCGAATGTTTCTTTGTTGGTTTATAAAATTCGTTATTCTTTTTGCTATACTGGAATAAGGAATAAATGGCCCAACAATAAGTACACATATTGAGCCTAATACTTTTTTCCATGCAGGAAGTTTTTCCTTCAAAAATTTTTTAATGACTAATGGATTATTGATAAACCTATCTGCAAATGCTGTAATGTTTGCATGGCTTAAATCCATAGCATGAAAATGAATGTCGTAAAATTTATTTATTTTCATCGTTTCATTTATTTTTAATACATAATTTAATTTCTTTGTATAGTTTGTACAGTGCTAAAATATTGCCAACTCGTTTATATAAAAAACAAAACTAATCATATCCCTCAAAATATCCATAGATATAAAAATCGTTAATCTATTTACAAAACATAAAAAAACATAATTTTCAATTTTTTAATGGGAAACCCGAAAACCAAATCACCGCACAACAACTATCCTAACCGAACTCATCAGTCCCGCTGTTTGTAATTGGCAGATGTAAACACCTTCCTGTAGGCCGGCAACATTAAAAACTATTTGGTGTGCCCCGGCTTCCTGTACTGAATTTACAAGGACCTTTATTTCCCTTCCATCCAGATCATATATCGCAAGTTTCACATCAGTTTTATTGTTCAGGATATATCGTATGGTAGTGTTGCCGGCGGATGGGACCGGATAGCATGTCAGGCTGAGGAAATCCCTGTTGTCATTTCGGTTTTCGGTTGCAACAGTGCTCTGCGAAATACGGCCATAATAAACATCCTGTTCGCCGTTTATTGTGTTGGCCCATGCAAGGTGAGCGCAATTGTCATCGGAGATCATATCGAAATAATCGCCCATTTTGTCCTGTTGGGGCCAACCTACATGAGGGTCAAATGCCTGGGAAAGCATCGTGTTTGCAGTCCATGTTTCGCCCTGGTCAAAAGAGTAGGAATAGTACAACGCCGACCAATATGTGCCGGGGTTGTCGTCCCTGGTATCCAACCACACCACATCTATCCTTCCGTTTGGGGCAACCGACATTGTGCCGAACCATTGATAGTTGCTGGTTCCCACGTCGTCGTTGATCCGCATGGGGGCAGTCCAGTTCATCCCGCCATCTTCACTTTTGGCAAACATTACATCGGCAGGGTCGGAATTAGAATTCCGGGCAACCGAAGCAAGTACATATACATTGCCCCTTCCGGGGCCAAATGAATTATCTACCGCTATACTTGCCTGTCCAAGCAGCCCGGCAGGGTTCACCGCTGTCCAGCCCGTAAGTTCGCCATCCAGGCTGACCTGTGAAAAGAAATCCCAATTTACCTGGGAAGAAGGGTTTTGTGCCGTTGTGGATTTAGATACGATAATACCATTAAAATACCCTGACCCGCCGATGTACAATTCCCCTTCCGGGCCAATGGCCATCGTGCCCCAATAGGGATCACCGTCCACCTCAATACAATCCTCATAACTGGTGCCAAAATTGGCCGAGCGTGTAAATGCGCCCGGTGGGCAGGTGCTATATGTATTTGTCCAAAACGAATATATATTGCCGGCCCCCTGGCCACCGGTCTTGTCTATCACCATCCACTGTTTATCGCCCCCATAGGCATAAGTCCCGTTGTCCCAGCCAAAACTTCCGGCCTCAATTTTATAAACAAAACAGGAGAAGTCGCCGGAAAGGCTGTTGTAATATAAGTTACCTTCCAAATCGCTGTCCAGTACCGGGTCGGAGTGAAAAACCCCCGGATCGATGACCCCCGGAAAAACCCATGTCTCGCCACCATTAGAGGTATATCCGTAACCTGCCTGCCTGAAATTGCTGTTCACATTGTCGAATTGTCGCCATCCAATGGCCATCCTGTCGGGGTCCACAGGATCAATAGTGATGGAAGGTTCGTTGGCCGCATCCCCCAAAATGTTCTGGCCAAATTGGTTAACGTTTACCTGGGTGGTAAAAAAGATATCGTCCCTAAAGGAATAAGCCGGGGAGGTTTTTGTGTTTTCATACATGTTGGGGCTGTGGGCATCATCCGGCACCTCGTGGTGCATCAACAATTTTTTATCGGTTTGTCCACTGTCCTGCTGTGCTGAAATCAGCATGGGTGTGAAGATTAGTAAACTTAATGCCAGAAAAATAAGTTGGTCAGTTTTTTTCATGATGGAATTTTTATTGAGTTTAGGGAACAAACTTAACGATTGTTTTTCGACTTATTCAAAATGCTCACTAATGTATTTCAGGGCCTCCCTTATTTCGAGGCTACCGGTGCTTGGCCCTATGCGGATGTACAATGCTTCATCAAATCCTTTTTGGTGCAGGAAAACCGGCTTGGGGCTTGGAAGACAATTAACGCGGCACACGGTTTTATTATCAAATTTTTCGAGGGTTGTTTTAATATATGGGCTTACATCCTGCCCCATCGAGCTTTTGATCAGTGCCCACACATGCAACAAAAATTTATCATCGTTTGCAAAACTATCGGCCTCAACACCATAAATTGCGCCGTCATCTTCCACGCCAAGCAGCAGGTCGCCACCATCCGAATTAAGAAATGCCGCCATTGTTTTTAGTGCAGCATGTTCAATTGCCGGGTTCTTTTTGTTTTGGCGGATATCCCACCTAAAGGTGCTTTTAAACTCCATTTTATCGTGCTCGCCCTGGGTGATCAGTTCGCTGATGACGGAGATTTTTTTACGCGATTTTTCAAAAAAGCCAAGGAATTCAAGTGCACAAACCGCCTCATCGTGAAACAAGATAATTGATTTATCAGCAGTACGCCATGATACCCTGACAGGGATAATGCCCGTGCCGTCCTGGTTTTTTGTAGCATCATCAGTTTGCCCGCGCAGCAAATTGCCGGTCAATTCTTTGCTGTGTGCCTTAAAGTTTTTTTCAACCGCTTCAAAATTGTCCATCCCGGTCAACAAATCGTGCAAACCTTGTGTAATCACCGATACCCCCCAGAAAATCAGGTTCATGATTTCCGGGTTTTCCTCAAGGTATTCCAACACTTCATCGATCCTGGCAATGCCATTTTTACCACCGTTGCCCAACTTCGAATTAAGCAATGGATCGTTGATGATTTGTGCTTGCAGACCGTTTTTAATCGGGTCGTTGTCCTGCAAAATATTGTCGATCATGAACGAGAGCAGGTTTAAGGTATTGATTGACCGGAAATCTATTTCCCGCTTCAAGGTAATATTGGTAAGGATATGCCGGAGCAACCGGGCATCTTTGTGCGAAACCTCAGTCCCGTTTTTTGTAGTTAATGGCTCATTTTTATAATAAATCACAAAATCCTCGTCGCGCATGACCAGGTCAAGATCTTTAGGGTGGATGTGGTATTGGAGGTTATTTTTTGTCATTGGTTGTTATTGGTTGTAATTTTTTGTCATTTTTTGTCATTAGTGGTTATTGTCCTGCCTGACCATTTTGATTTACGTCAGGTATAGAAATATTCCCCAAAAGTACCCAATTCTATAACTTCATCATGCAATCTAAAGGGGAACGGCTAAATATTATTTTATCCATGAGACCCCTGTCCCATCTTTCGCATTCTACGCATAGGTGCTTGATTATCAATAGCGCAACTCAATAGGCACTACACAAGTGGGCTGAACTATAATTTTAGATGTATAATTTTGTTTTCTGGCTGCCGGTTTATCCCCTGAAATGCCTGGTCAACTGCCGAGCATAGGCCAGTGCCTTCATCAAAATCCCGATCCTATTCGCAATCAGGAAATATAACAGAACCATCCCCTTCCGATTTCAGGTAATAAGATTTTCCGGGCATAAGTTGTTCAAGGGAGTTTATCCCCATATCGGGCCAGTAAATCTCTGTACCTGCCACCTCAATGATGAACAGGATGCCGGTGTTGGTACCATTCACCAAATCATTGATGGCAATTGGGCAGGTAGTCAGTACAGGCAGGTTGTTCCAACCCTCGGATATATCTATTCTATTATTTGTTGTTACCGTGCCAATAATATTTAGCTGTACATCGTCCTGCAATTTAATTTGATATGCCATTGTCGGGTCCCAATTCCCGAGTGTATTAACATTTTCATTGGGCCAAAACACGCCGCCATCGCCCTGAAGGATAATCAAATCATCTATGATGCCCTGAAACATTATTTCCAGATCAGTATCAATGGGGCACACAACCGAAGATATCCCATTCCAACCTGAACCCATATTTAATGTTTGTTCCATGCCGCAATATACACTTGCCTTCCAGCCCGGCCTGGTTTCGGAATAATCGGAATGGAACTGAAACGTAAGTTTTCCGTCTGGGTTGGTAGCGTTGACCTGTCCGGGCGAATCCGTGCCACAATAAGTGCCGATTATCGGGGAAGAAGTTGAAGGGCCATCGAAGATCTTCAGCCAGTCGTAATTGCAACTTGATTGGTTTTCCACATTAAATTCCTCAAAATCAATCATCATTTTTGCGCCATCCACTCCGGGGGCAATAGTTAATGTAAAATCTTCGTCATCCTGATAGTTCCCATCCTTGCCACCTGAATCGTAAAACAAGCCGCTGCAAACTTCAATGGCCCCGTTGTGCATCAGGATTTCATTTGTAACATGGATATAATTTTGTTTTGACAGGACAGAAGAATCCCCCGCAGAATTGTGTACAGTCAACGACACATCGAAATCTCCTTCAATTGAATATTGAACACCGGATGGGTTTTTTACAAAAGCTTCGGCAGGCTCCCCTCCTTCAAATTGCCAATGCCAACCCACCGGGCTTCCATAGGAATTATCAAAAAAGTTGATTGACGTGCCCAGGCCAATTTCAGTTTCGGAAGCCAAAAAATCTGCTAAAAGCGTTCCCGGGCTTAACTGAACATTTAGTTCAACAGTGGAATAATTATCGATGGTTACATTTTGCACAGTTTCAGGGAAATATCCCGGGGCAGAAAAAGTGATGTCATAGTCCCCCTCATCCAACATTCGTTGATAAAAGCCAAATTCACCTTCAGCCAATACAAAAGAGTTGTCGATGTCATGGCCATCAATAAAAACTTTGGCGGCAATTGGCCCACCAGTGTTTAAATCAGTAACCACACCCGAAACCCCATAAGTGCATTGTTCCATATAATTCAACAGCGAGCGGTAATTCCAATCCCAGTGTGCCTCAAGCTGGCTGGCCGCCAATTTTTTAACGTTTGACAGTTCCATGGTAACTTCACGGCAATAGTGAAAATAATTCATGTAATCCTGTCTGCCCCCGGCTATGGAGTACCAGTCGTAGCCATTGGTGATGCCATTTTCAAAACCGTCCAAATAAGAAGCGGGGGAATAAAGATGCACGGTATCAACATATTGGCGGCCCACAAAAATCCACCAATCATCATCGGCAGCCCGCTGTGCCCAGGTGTCCCAGGGATAGTTTATCACTTCGGCACCGCTGTGGGTGTTGGCCGACATCACAAAATTATTGTCTTCGGCCAATTGCATAAAAGCCAATGTTTCGGGCTGCCAGGGGTTGCCATCAGGGTGCTGGCCATCTTCGGGATCGGGGTAATTCCTGTTTAGGTCAACAGAATTTGCATTATATCTCCTCGAACCCAATACCGTATTGTTGCCCCCGTAGAAAGTGCCGTCGGGGTTTGCCAAAGGGTTTATCCAAATCTCCATGTTGTTTACAAGATTGGTAACTTTAGGATCAGTGCCATAATTCGACAGCAAATAATCAATCATCCGCAGCAATAAAACATATCCGACAAGTTCGTCGCCATGCATGGTGCCGGTATATAAAAACTGTGGTTCGGCTTCACGGACGCTTACGTTATCAGATATTTTGGCCATCATCAGCTCACGGCCATTTACACTTTGCCCTATGCTGAACACCTGGCACAGATCAGGATAATCTTCAGCGAATTGCGCCATCATGTCTAAGTAGGCCTGGTAGGTAGGATAAAAGTCCCATGAAGTTATTTCGTCGATATTTATGTTATGGAGCATCCTGAAATCATCTTCGTTCATGTCAGGTCCGACAATTATTTCGAAAGGCAGGCCGAAATCCAAAAACCTCACAAATTCAAGCTCATTGGCGTAGGCGAATACTTCGTTGCCCTTAACATCGTCAATAGATATTACTGAGGAAAGTTTTGAAATCAACTCCCTGTCCTCCAATTGAAACCGAAAATGCAGTTCCCCGGTTTTGTTAAAAGCTTCGATTTGCTGTGGGTTAAACCCTGTGTTGCTTTGCGAAAAAACAGACAGGGAAAATAAAATCAGGATAGTTGTAAAAAGGTTTTTCATTGTGAATGTTATTTTCAGTTTCAGATGAGGAATTTATAAATTGTATTCATATTTTAAGAAATCGTAAAAAAAAGGGAATAAGACAAGTATAAGTATTTTAACCAACTTTTAGGTGTGATTTTATTTCTGATATAAAATCTTGCATTTCGATAAACATTCCATAATAAATCCGGTTAACCGCTGAACGTAATCTATCGTTCTCAATCAATAATTGAACATCTGAAATCGTTTCTTCAGCTTGCTGCAACCGATAATCAATTAAACTCTTTCTGTCGTTTTTTTCAATTGTCATGCGTATATCCCGGATTTAATAGCATTTATAAAAACAGGTTGTCTCCCTCTAATAGATTTCTTCTCTTTATTTGATAGTAAATGAACATCTAAAATAATGTCATATTTCAGATCAATATCATAACATAAATCCAAAATTTGATTCTCGTCTTTGCCCGAATACTCTTTTTCTAACACAATTAAAACATCATAATCAGAATAATCCTTAAAATTGCCACGTGCCTGAGAACCAAACAAAATAACATCCTTTACGGAATTGCCATAATTCTTGATTAAATGGCTTTTTAGGTCTGTTAATATTTTTGTGTTATTTATCATCGTTCAAATTTTTCATAAAATTACAACAATTTTAAGAATTTGAAATTAGGTGCCATTTTACCATTGAATCATTATATCATTCAATCATTTCCCTATTCAAAAGCTCGTTTATTAAAAATGATATACCCGACATTTAAAACCACATAAAACTTTTCGTCCGGGGTGTCGAAATAATTGGCCGTTAAACTTACCGGGCCAAAATAAGAATGATAGACCAAAGCCCCGGAGGCCATAAAATACCGGCTGTCAAACTCTCCCCCAAAATAGGCAGTGTTATCTTCGGCCTTCAATATTTGTTGGTATGGTTGAAAAATATATGTCTCCGCACGCAAATCGAACCGTCTGCTTAATTTAATAACTGCTTTTAAACCGGCAGCACCATAGTTGTATGCCCTGAAATTGGGCAGGAACAATGTCTTGCTTTCCGGGATTGGTTCAAAGGCCGGGGCTGCCAATAGACTGGCAGTATAGTTGCTAAACAGGTTCTGGTTAGATAAATATAATTCACCATAAAATCCAAACATTACCGGGCCCAGCTTCTCAAAATAATTATCCCAGATCAACCTTACCCTTCCCCAGTGGTGGTTTATTTCGGTATCTTCCGCCATAGTACAAAGTGAGCCACTTGTAAATTTTTCTGTCCCGGTAACATAACTTGCCGAAATGATGAATTTTGCACCTGCGCTGGCGTACTGTTTCCTGTTCAGGGAGTTCAGTTCCCATTCTATCGAACCTGCAAAACATTGAAACTGTGTTTGGTCGGCAGTGTCTTCACGGCTAAAAATATTTGATTGATAATAATCATCTTCCAATGATGCAAGTGTTGCAGCGGCTTCCAGTTTTCCGGTTTTTGTAACCGGG
The DNA here is from genome assembly GCA_002254335.1 of Bacteroidetes bacterium 4572_114. Classification (GTDB taxonomy): domain Bacteria; phylum Bacteroidota; class Bacteroidia; order Bacteroidales; family 4484-276; genus 4484-276. Next base: position 9,296 of record NIVA01000043.1, read on the forward strand.
ATGCCAGCAAAGACTTTAAAATAGTTATCGTCCTGGATTAAAAATGAAGGGGTAATATCTTCAAAAAAATGTATATTGCTTTTAAAGTAATCGAAATGATTGTAAACCAGCCGGCCACCAATGTAATAAGGGGTTTTGCCCGGAAAATCTAACCGCCCCCCCAAAAGCACAGATGAATAAAACCTGCCGAAATATACATTTGCCTTTAACCTGAGGGCATTCCTGAAAAGATATTTATATTGTAATTCGACAAAAGCCTGGTTTGCAATCCTTGTAGATATATTGCCGCCAAACTTCAATGAAAACCTGTCAGCAGGTTTTATATCCATGTACAGCGAGTATTTGCCGGCCAGGGAATCAAATCTCATGTACGACGAGTTAATTTCCAACATGTTATCGGTGGCAAGATTAAAATATCCGGGTTCAATTTTATCTAATGATAAATCCAGGGATTTATGTACGAGGGTTCGGTGAACATACGCTGCTTCATTCTGGTTTAAGCCACTTATTTGCACACTGTCAATTAAATAGAGCGGCTTTCTGTTGTTAAATATTTCCCTGCTTTTTTCAACTTCATCAACATCCCTGAAATCTGTGATAAGTTTTCTGATTTCATCAAGATGTATATTTGTTTCGTTATACCCACTATTTATAAACTCCTGCGATTTTGAAAAATCCAGCAAATCCACTTTTTCTACCGGTGGCTCAATCAACACACCGCTGTCGAGTTGAACCGTAAAATCGGTATCGGACATGAGCATCTTTTGAATCTGCGATAAAACATCATCAGGGTCAGGCTTTGGATAATTGCCCGCCACCTTGCTGCCAATTATCACATCGGGGTTAAAATCCTTCAGTGCCACATCAGATGGGAAATTGTTGTACATACCACCATCAAACAGCAATTTGTTATCAATTTCGATGGGCCTGAAATAGAACGGAAAAGTGAGAGAAGCCCGGATTGATTTGCAAAGGTCGCCACTTCGAAGGACGATAGTTTGGTTGCTGTCGATATCAGCTGCCACACATCTGAACGGGACAAATAATTTATCGAAATCATTACTTGCCACCGCTGCCGCCCCGGCAAACAACTTCATAAATGCAAAGTCCATTTCAACCGGTGAAATTATATTGGTTTGCAAAAATGTTGAGATATTCTGTTTAAGGTTAAGGTCAATGTCCACCCAGCTGGCATCGGGCGAATCTTTTTTGTAGTAATAAGAATACCTGGAATCTATCTGGCCGGTAGCCATCCTCGCAAAATCACTGGAAACAAAGTAATCTTCTATTTGCTGTGGCGAATATCCGCTGGCATATAATCCGGCAACCATTGCCCCAATGGAAGTCCCGGTAATGTAGTCGATTGGGATGTTGTTTTCTTCCAGGGCCTTTAACACCCCGATATGAGCGGCACCCCTCGAACCGCCGCCGCTTAAAACCACGGCCACCTTTTGTGCCATCCCATCCCATGAGAAAATGAGAACCCCCAAAAGGATAAATATTTTAAGGATATTGATGGGCGTGTTTTTCATTATCAGAACATAACAATTATTCGGGGTTAAAAGTATAATTTTTATAGCTTAATGCAAGAAACTTCTTCCTGCTTATTATTTGCACATGCGCCCAAAAAGTCTGAACTAATGAAAAAGTTTTTATTATCTTCGCATGGATTACATAAAATTTTATTTGCAATGGTTTTAGCATTACGAGAAATAAAAACAGTATTAAATCGACAAATAAATATAAACCTACCTGATTACATCAACACGGATAAGGTTGAGGTTATTGTTATTCCCTATAATGTTCCTGATAAGGACACTAACAAAAAAATTGATTACAATAAGTATTTTGGGACAAGCAATGTAGGGACAAAGTTAATTGATGAGTATATGAATATAACCAGAGATGAGTGGGAACGAGAAATATCTTATTGATACAAATACTTAACCCTTTTGAAGAATAAGTGTTAATGAAATATCAGGGAGGAAAATTAATCCCTCCCTGATATGTATTTACGTTTAAGCTAATGCCAACGCTTGATCCAAATCGGCTAAAATATCTTCTACATTTTCTATACCAACCGCAAGCCTTACCAGTCCGTCAGTTATCCCGGCTTCCAGTTTATTTTTGTGCGAAATTTTTGAATGGGTCATCGATGCCGGATGTTGGATGAGTGATTCGACCCCGCCCAGCGATACGGCGAGCACTATCAGGTCAACGTTATCCATGAGTTTTTTACCGGCATCCAGCCCACCTTTCAATTCAAAGGAAATCATCGATCCGGGGCCATCCATTTGCTGTTGTGCAAGTTCAAATTGTGGATGCGATTTTAAACCGGGATATTTCACCCATTCTACTTTCGGGTGATTTTCGAGATATTCGGCAATTAGCCGGGCCGATTGTTGTGCTTTTTCTATTCTTATACCAAGTGTTTTTAATCCGCGGTGTACCATATAAGCCTGGTGCGGATCCATGTTACAGCCCATATTTACCATTACAGGCCTTATCATGTTGTAATATTTTTCATTTGCGGCAACTATCATACCTGCCACAATATCAGCATGGCCATTAATAAATTTGGTCATCGAGTGTATCACTACATCGGCACCAAATTCAATGGGCCTTTGGAGGTAAGGGCTGCAAAATGTATTGTCAACCACCAATGGGACACCATTTTCATGGGCCACCTGGGCAAGGGCTTTCAGGTCGGTGATACCAATGGTTGGATTGGCGGGCGTTTCGGTGTATATCATGCTTGTTTCAGGACGGATAGCATCTTTTACCTGTTGGATATTTGTGGTATCCACATAGGAATATTCCACACCAAAACGCGAAAATACTGTTTCCATCACACCACGGGCCGGGCCATACAAAGCGTTATGGCTCACTATATGTTTCCCCTTTCCTAAAAAAGCTAGGTACGCAGTGGTAATTGCTGCCATGCCTGATGACGTGGCAATGCCCCCAAAACCCCCTTCGAGGTTGGCAACTGCTTTTTCGAGGGCTTCAATGGTTGGGTTTCCGATACGTGTGTAGATGTACCCGTCATCCTCGCCCGAGAAACATGCCGCCCCATGATCGGCACTTTTGAACTTAAATGTTGAAGTTTGATAAATTGGGACTGTTGCGCTGCCCATTGGGTCGTTGATGTGGCCGGCATGGACCTGCCGTGTCAGGAAACCAAGTTTTTCTGAATCTTTCATTGATATTAATATTAATTGTTAGACTATTGTTTTCTCTAATCGTTTAACATGAACGCTTTAATGAGGAAATGAGTAAATGCTTAGGACTCCGTATGGACACTACATCACTCCTCCACTCCACCCTTCCATCCTTCCACCCCTCCATCTTTCCATCTTTCCATCCTTCCACCTTTCCATCTTTCCATCCTTCCACCTTTCCATCTTTCCATCCTTCCACCTTTCCATCAAACAGCCCGCAAAGATATTGAGATAAATTAGATATAAAATTTTTTAATGTTGCAATTTCTTGCAACTCACATCAAGTGTCAGTAATTGAGGTTTTTATGAAACTATTAATGTTGAATTACAAAATAAACGAAATAACGTTTTGTTTTACTGGGATTTCTGCTTACATTTGTCGGTTGCAAAAAAATGAAAGATGATATTCCTGATCAATATCGGCCTTTCCTCCCATAGAGCAAACCCAAACGTTTTTAATTATAAATCTAAACCCAACAGTTATGAAAAAGATTTTGCTCACTACCTGTGTTTTAACATGTACCCTAACACTAACATCATTGCTTTCTTCGGCGCAAAGCAAAGATGGGTTAAAGTTAGGGGACTTGCAAGAGTTTTGGATTGAAATGTACCAAAATGAATCTGATGATGCCTTTGATTTCGGTATTTTGGAGTTCGAGCAACTTGCCAAGGCGCCAAAAGACGGATGTTATTTCGGAATTGGCGATACTTTGAATTATTACGAACCTTCAGGGATAGATTGTGAGGAATGCCTGAACGAGGGCGGGACAGTGAAAACGAACCAATCGTACTTGTGGGGCATGACCAAGGAAAACAACAAAATGTGGTACGGGTCAAACATGAATTATCTGTGCCTCCTTCCTGGTGAATTTGGGATTGACCTTGGCCCATACGAGGGTTTTTCTTATCATTTTTATTTCACCTGTTATATATTTTTTATATTTTTGTTGTAAATTAATATTAGAGAGAAATATTTTAAAAAGATTTTATTTAAAAATTATTTATTTTTTTTAAAGTATAAAACTGGCGATTTAGTTACAAGACTTACAGATGATCTTGCTTCATGGCCTCCTGAGTACCTGGCCAAGTTTGTCGGGTGGTGGGTTTAGCATAATCAAGGGGCCTGATTTACCTGAGGATGGATATAATGCTTCACACATCTTTCAATGGGAAACGGTTTTTACTGCTGCTGATTACGAAGCCGATGATATTGTGGCCAGTACTTACATTGGTGGCGCCCTGCACTCATTTGGCGAATACCTTTACTTTGGTTCGATGCATATTCCTCTGCTGGCCACTTTAGCACATTTTGAATTGGCTCCCCCCCAAACCCTTGAAGATACCCTGTTTGCATTCCTCGGCACCCACAGGGCAACAACCATATTCAGGGGAAAGGATTTTGGGCAACCTAACCAGGACATTGAAATTATGTATGGAATGTTGGCCATGCCCGCCTGGGACCCGGTTGATGGTTGGAACATAAAGCCCAATAAATTAAATAAAATCCCTAAGTGGGGGCCTCCGGGCATTTGGAATTTCTTTAATAATTATACCTGGACAATGGAGGCCCATGAGGACCAGTTGTATATCGGGACCATGGATTTTAGTTCAATATTGTTTGGTATCCCCGATTGGGAAGAACTTATCCAGGCATTTGATTTTACAGGCCTTGATAATCCGGGCTTATCTTACACTCAAACAAAAGATGGTTTTAATTTACCAAACATATTTATTGGCGCCGACCTGTTTAAAATCTGCAACGATTTTATCCCGGCAGTCCCCTTGCGGCTTAATGGTTTAGGGAACTATGCCAACTATGGCATCCGTACCATGGCCGAAGATGGGGACAAACTATACTTGGGGACTGCAAACCCTTTTAACCTATCCCCTGATGGCGGTTGGGAGCTGATACAACTTGAAGACAATACCTATGAAATTTTTAATGATTTCAGCACTAAACTCCTGACAAAGAACGAACCCGATGAAACCTTTTACGGGATTGGTGACCCACGGAACAACTACAATCCATACGTCCCGCATTTCACTACCGACTCTACCATAGCAAAACATAACCAATCCTATGTTTGGGGCATGACCAGTGCCGAAGACAATGTTTGGTTTGGCACCGGCCCCAATGTCCTGGAGATGGTTTTGGGCGCCTACCTCCAGGTTACCACGCCGTATCAATCGTGCCCGTGGGTCGCCGAATTTGGCGAAAGCCAGTTCAGCCCGCCATATCCACCCGAATTAGGCGACTGGCGTCCGGCGAGGGTATTCATGTGGGACGACTCAAGTAAAACAAGGGTTGAAAAAACACCCCCAATGGCACAGGCCCCAGTACTGCAATCGACGCTTGGTTTGCGTTCTGCAGGTACAATTGGCGACCTAATTATCCTGGCGGGTACAAATGTTGCGGAGGATTTTGGGATAAACTTCCTGGCATATAATAATGCAACCGGAGAGTTTTTAGGTTATCACCAAATAAAAGACTTTGATGGCGACACTTTAAATAATATTAGAAAATGGATTAATGCCGATGGAATAGCTTACACTGGTATTTCAGGGTTGGATTTTGGATATATCCTAAAATGGACCGGTACGGTTGATGATCCCTTCCAGTATGAAATTGTAGGTAAAATACCTGCCTCACCATCAGAATTCACGTTCCATGAAGGCAGGCTTGTAACTTCCTGTTGGCCGGGAGGTGGCGAATTAGGAAGTGGTGGCGCGTTGCCGGGGGTCTATTATAGCCCGGTAGTCCCGCCCGATGGCCTGGATGTTTCGCACCAGGCCCAATGGGAGTTGTTATGGCAATCGTCGGATTATGAAGTTGATCCCGTGATGGCGGCCATGATGGCAGGAGGGGCCATCGAATCGTATGAAGGTAAACTTTACTGGGGAACCATGCATGTACCATTTATGGCAACTTTAGCTCATTTTATTACCTATTTTCAAAATCCGGGCATTGAGCCTACGGTAGAACAAATCCTTGAGGGGATTGCATTGACCCAACGGGCGGTTAGCATTTTTAGGGCAAACAATATCGGTGAACCGGATCAGGAGATCGAATTACTTTATGGCCAGGAAATGGTAACAGCTTTCCAACCAGGCGTCGGATGGCAATGTGTCCCCAACGCTTCCGGGCTTGAGCCTTTGTATGGATTCCCGGGTTTTGGCAGTCCGTTTAATAACTATACCTGGACAATGGACATTTACAGCGATCAGTTGTTTGTTGGCACCATGGACTGGAGCTATCTGATACCATCAATGCTGCCTTTTATAATAGACCAGGCCTTGCCTTTGATTTTTCCGGAAAAACAATTTGAAATCACCATTGATGACCTGGCTGAATTCTTGCTTCCGGTACCGTTTTCAGGTGCTGATATCTGGCGGTTCCGGGATGGCGACAGCAAGGCATTGCCCGTTACGTTACGTGGGATGGGCAATAAAAGGAATTACGGCATCCGTGCCATGGCAACCGGCCATGGCAAGCTCTACCTCGGCACGGCCAATGCCATGAACCTGCACCCGGAAGGCGGATGGGAATTGTATTCGCTGATGGATGTTTCTACAGATTTTTATGCCGACAAACCGATTTCAAACCCCGGTACTGATATTACTTTCTTTCCTGTGATTTATGGGAATGAACAGGATTCCCTGATTTGGTACTTTCCGCAATCGGATATACCTTCATCTACCCAGAAAAATCCTGTAGTTACATATTCGCAACCTGGTTATTACAATGTAACATTAATAGTATTTATCGGTGGGCAAACTTATACAACACAAAAGGTTATTTATATTGATGTACTGCCACCAGATGAAGCTCAATGTACCGACCTGTTTGAAGGATGGATGGGCATATCGAGTTACATGTTGCCTTTCGATCCCGACATTGAGGCAATTACCGGACCCCTCGTGGTAGATCCCAAAATGGGCGAACTTATAATTATGATTTCAGAAACAGGATTTTACTGGCCGCCGTACAACATCAATACTTTAACCGATTGGCAGCCTGACAGGGGTTATAAGATTAAGATGACAGGTGATGCCTACAATTGTATCGTTGGAGATCCCCTGACCAACATGGACCTCCCCCAGCCCGAAGGTGTGCACCTGCTTCCGGTTATTACCGATGGGCCTGTTTTGGCGGCGGATGTTTTTGGCAGTTGTGCCACGCTTCAGTATGGATTCGATTACATCAACAACGGAATTTATTGGCCTGATGGCAATGTAATGACCCTCGATACGCTTTATCCCGGGCTTGCCTACCTTATCAAAATCACGGATGAATGTACATTCATTTTCCCTGAACCGGATAACCAGCCGGGTCATCAGCAAGGAGTTGTTAAGAGAAACTTTATTAACCCAACTACAATTTGGAACAGTCCGGCACAAACCGGGACAACACATATTTTTTCAGTTTATCCCGAAGCCCTCGAACAGTTTTCGCCGGATGACGTTATTGGTGCATTTAATGAGAATGGGGCCTGCGTTGGGATGGGTCAAATTGATGACATCCGTAAAAACCTCGGCCTTGTTGTTTATGCCAATGACCAAACGACATCAGAAATTGATGGGTGTATTGAGGGTGAGGTGATAGAATTCAGGGTATTGGAAGCAAGTGCCGGCGAGGCCCGGATCAATCCTGTTTTTGATGAGGTTTTTGAATACCATAACGGAAAATTTGCAAGTAATGGATTTTCCGGAATTTCTGAATTTAAATTCTCGGGCACAGGCCTGAATACTGATTTAATACCAGGTCTTGAAATTTATCCAAATCCTGCAAAAGAGAAGCTGAACATTATCTATCCTGATGTTGAAGACGAAACAAATATCCTGATTTATAATGCTAATGGCCAACAGGTGTTTTCTGCAAATTTGGTTGAGGACCACACTATCCTCGACATTGTTAAATTTGAAAAGGGGATTTATTTTATTAAGATTACAAATAACTCTAACGTAGTTGTAAAGCAAATGGTGAAAAACTAACAATAGTTTTGTTTATTTCCTTAACCCTGACAGGGATTCAAACCTTGTCAGGGTTTTTCTTATCATTTTTATTTCACCTGTTATATATTTTTTATATTTTTGTTGTAAATTAATATTGTAAAAATGAAATCACATTCAAAAGTAATTAAACCGGGCAGCCGGTTTTTGCAGATATTGACTTTGGTTATTTTATCCATAACGGGCTTTGCACAAAAAATTCCTGTAATTGATTCATTGAGCCTTTATGGAAACATTTGCGGGCAACTGGCTTTTTACAAGGAAATTGTGGAAGTACAAAACAACGGTTCCAAGGCAGGCCTTTATATTGATTACTCCATAAATAAGGGTGTCAAAATTTTTGGTAATACTGAGTGGGCAATCAATTTGGTTGACAACAATTATTCGTTCAATGCCAGTGCCATAACTGATGAAAATATTCCTGATGCCCTTTTCGATGAAACCAATTCGGCATTTACGACCCGGCTTGGCTATTTGGGCGTTGATTTCAAAAAATATGGAATACTGACCATTGGAAAGCAGTGGAGTGCATATTATGATGTTTCCGGGTGGACCGATATGTTCACCGTTTTTGGGGGACAGGCAAGCAGCACATATTTAACCGGCACTGATGGTGGCGAAACGGGTGCAGGAAGGGCGGCAAAAACTGTGGTTTACCGTAATAAATTAGGGCCATTGAAATTTAGTTTACAGGCCCAACTCAATGGGGTGAGGGCAAATTATGGGGGATCTGTTAGCCTTAAACTTTACAAAGGCCTGCATATAGGTGCCGGGATAAATGACATCAGGATTTCAAAAGATGCCGAAGAATATATCATGAATGTTAAGGATTTTGAGGTTACCGGGATTTTTGGTGTAAAATACCAAAGCCAAAAAGTTTATGCTGCTTTCAATTTTAATCTCCACGGTGGTGATGTCATACCGATACATGAGCCAGATACGGTTTTTGTTTATGGCTATCATTTTTCGGGCTACGAATTTTACACTAAATACAATATTAAACCATGGCTAAGTGTGCACGGCGGCCTTAACATCCAGGTGCCAACTACAAAAAACACTATTATCGACGATAATTTTCACCTTGCATATTATGTGGTTGGAGGCGAAATCTCTGTTTCACCAGCAATCAAAACCTACATTGAGCTTAAGTTTGATGACAGTGTAAATGCCGAAGGCAAACACAGCTTTAATGTTTATACGGCAGGTTTAAATATTGATTTTGATAAAGCCTTTGGCAATTATTGATGCGTACGGTCAAAAAAGCTGTCAGACAGTTATCCTAATAATCACACAGTTATCCAATAAATTATACAGATGTTAAAGCATTATGTGTTTGGCTTTTAGCTTAAACTGTCTGACAGCTATTCATCCAAATATTTGCTTCATTAATTTTGCTGTCAACAAAAGTAACTAATGCCCCGGCTTCTTGTTTTACATTTTACCTCCTTTCACTTTTGGTTTGTTTTTTCCTGATTTCAGGGAGCATCACATCTCCTGCCAATGGTTCATTCGGGATATTGGATTTGGTATTTGCGTTGGTTTATCCTCAGTATATCAGATGCTTTTAAGTATGCAAATATCACAAAGCACCGCATCATTTCCTACATAAACCTTATGCTCATTTTATCAGTTAGAACATCCTTGAAATTCTTGCCCAATTCTACGAGTTGGTTTATAGTGTGTGCAATCTGGCAACATTTGTAAAAGTTTTTCAGGCCCTGGTACGAATTGCGACAGTATTTGTGTTCAATATTGTACCCATGGTTCTTTTGCTGGTCAAAGCCTTGTTTCTCTATTTTCCAGCACAAACGCCCGTTTGCAATTATATTTACGCTCCCCCCCCAACAAATTAACTTTTCTTAATCAATAAATAAACCTATCATTGGATAAAAAGTATAATTTTGCCGCCGTTTTCATTTTTTTATTAAAACCTTGATTACAAACATTTTAATTATTTATCAATTTTCGACATGACTTTAACAAAACTTAGAAATATCGGCATTGCTGCACATATTGATGCCGGTAAGACCACAGTAACCGAACGCATATTATTTTACACCGGCACCAACCGTAAGATGGGCGAAGTACACGACGGGCAAGCTACGATGGATTTTATGAAACAGGAACAGGAAAGAGGGATAACCATAGCCTCCGCTGCAATTACATGTAATTGGAAAGGCTCACAAATTAACATCATCGACACGCCGGGCCACGTTGATTTTACTGTAGAAGTGGAACGCTCACTGCGTGTTATCGATGGCATGGTTGCGCTTTTTTGTGCAGTCGGGGGAGTTGAGCCACAGAGCGAGACCGTTTGGAACCAAGCAGACAGGTACCGTGTACCACGAATAGCTTTTGTTAATAAAATGGATCGCACAGGCGCTGATTTTTTTCAGGTGGTTTCGCAAATGAACAAATACTTAGATGCCAATGCAGTGCCATTTCAAATTCCAATGGGGGCCGAAGATGATTTTAAAGGTTTAATAGATGTTATTGAAGAAAAGGCCTTTATTTTTGATGACTTTGAAAGGGTTGAAGTAGAAATCCCTGACGGATACAAGCAAAAAGCAATCGAAGCCAGGGCTGTCCTTATCGAAAAACTGGCAGATTATAATGAAGAAATCCTTGAGCTTTTCCTGGAAGACAAAGAAATCCCTGCCGCACTTTTGAAACAGGCAGCACGCGAGGCCACATTAAAATTGCTTATCACGCCGGTATATACCGGTGCTGCATATAAAAATAAAGGTGTACAGCTGTTGTTGGATGCAGTTATCGACTACCTCCCTTCACCAATTGATGTTGGTGCAATAGTGGGCATTGATATTGACGATGATGAAAAATCACATACCCGGAACCCTTCGCCAAAAGAACCATTTTCGGCACTTGCTTTTAAACTGATACACGATCCATACGTTGGACAACAAACCTTTATCAGGATATTTTCGGGATCACTGAAAAGCGGAATGCAAATCCGTAATTCTACAAAAGGAAAGAATGAGAGGATTGGCAGGATTTTTAAAATACATGCCAAAGACCGCGAGGAAGTAAGTGAAGCCGGGCCAGGGGACATTGTTGCACTTGTAGGCATGAAATATACCAAAACAGGTGATACACTTTGTGATAAAGAACACCCGCTGTACCTCGAATCTATTCACATCCCGCCTACCGTGATAGAGTTAAAAATTATTCCGGCAAAGCGAAAAGACCAGGGGAAAATGGGCGAAGCGCTCCACAAACTTTCAAACGAAGACCCTTCATTTAATATACGGTACGACGATGAAACCGAAGAGACTGTTATTTCGGGCATGGGCGAACTGCACTTAGAGATTATTGTTGACAGGTTAAAGCATGAATTTGGTGTTGAAGTAGAGGTAGGCGAACCTTCAGTGGCATACCGCGAAACCATAACTACCGAGGTGGTGAGCAATTACAAGCACAGCAAGCAAACAGGGGGCAAAGGACAGTTTGCCCATACCGTGATGCGCATCGAACCAAACAATGATGGCGATTACGAATTTGTTGACAATATCAAAGGGGGCGTTATCCCTTCAGAATTCATTACCTCAGTAAACAAGGGGATTAAGAAAACCCTGGAAAGAGGTGTATTGGCGGGCTTCCCCATTGTTGGTGTAAAAGTTGTGCTTACCGATGGCAGCCACCACGCAGTTGACTCATCCGACATGGCGTTTCAAACTTGTGCGTCAATTTGTTTTAAAAATGGTTTTTTGAAGGCAGGCCCTATCCTGCTCGAACCGGTGATGAAAATTGAGGTAAACACACCCGACGAATATATTGGCAATGTTGTTGGCGACCTTAACAAACGCCGGGGCAAAATTGAGTCGATGCGCAGGTACAGAAAAGGTTCTCAAAAACTAAACGGGTTTGTTCCATTGATGGAAATGTTTGGTTATGCCACCACACTGCGGAATGTTTCGAGTGGCCGTGCAAACTACTCAATGGAATTCTACAAATATCTGCCCGTAAATAAAGCTACCCAGGAAGAAATCCTAAAAAATCTGGCCAAGAAACGGGAAGAAGGTAGAGGTTAGGAAATTGATGTTGGAGGTTAGACTGTAGAAATTAGATGATAGAAGATAACAGGTAAATTATTCATTTCAGTCATTTGAACATCTGGCATCCGGCTACATCTTTTGCTAACTCAAAGATGTCTGTTTTCTTCTAAAAATATTCCGAAATTTTGTTTTGCACCTGGAAATTGCCGGCCTGCAAACCATCTAATGTCAGGGCCTAAAATAAATTGTTCTTTCGATTTTTGAACTATTGTTTTTCAAGCAGCTCCAAATCTTGTAATTTCCTTCCTAAAATATCATCGGCAGCCAAATTTAAAAAATCATCTTGCAAACCCAAAACCCTCAATACATTAAAATAGGAGCCGAATGCAACTATCGGGTTTCCGTTTTCTATTTCGTAAAGTGTTTTACGCGTAAGGCTCGCCAGTCCCGACACTTGCATGGTGGTCAGCTTTCTTCTTTTTCGTGCCAGTTTGATGTTTTCACCAACCTGGTCAAGGATTAATTGATGTTTCGGAAATAGTATTTGCTTTTTTGACATCCTGATATGTGTATTATTTTGCCCAAAGGTGAATTATTTGAGTATAGTAATACCCTTTTTGTAAAATGATTAATGGTAAAGAAATCGTTAGGGTTTGAACGAATTAGAGACAAGTTTACGGATTACCATAATTTAGATATTCTTGCCGAAACCTGACCTGATGAGGAGAATAACGGTTTTACTTTAA
>NIVA01000227.1 GCA_002254335.1 Bacteroidetes bacterium 4572_114
GCCCGGGGTTGCCGTACTTTTATAGGAAATAACCCCCCGGTCTGTACCAAAAAACACCTCACCGGATTCTCCATTAATTTCAATGTCGATGATGGAATTTGAATAGAGAGGGCTATTTTCTTCGGTGAAGTGGTGTATCTCTTCTGTGCCGTCGGCCGAAAGGTAAAAAACCCCGGCACGTTCGGTGCCTATCCATTTCTTATTGGCCCCATCAACAGCTATGGCTGTTACTGTTTCCGATTCAAGTAAATATTGCACATAGCCGCCTACTTCCACCAATGGGCGCTGGGCATCAAAATTGCCACCGGTAAAAACATTTTCGGGCGAATAAATAATCCCAATGCCTTCGTCGGTGCCTATCCAAAGTTCACCGTCAAGGTCTTGGGCAAAACTAGATACCCGATTGCCCGGCAGGTCACCATTTCCGGCAACGTTGCTCAATTTTCTGGTCCCGTCATCTGTTGGGTCGCTAATGGTATTGTTATCGGTAAACACCAACAATGAATTATCGGCACGCATCATCACCCATTTTTGTCCGTAAGAATCCACCATCATTTTACCGATATCTGTGCCACTTGCACCTGAGCCTAATTGAAACGAGGTCCAGTTGCCATTTGGCTCTTTTACCGAAATTAAAGAACCAGCACCTGAGTTGGCGACCCAGAGGTTGTTTTGGCTATCGAATGCCAAACCGCTAATGGCTATAGCATTGGCTGCAGGCCATTTTTCAAGTGTACTGTTGCTCTCATCATAAATGGTGGTTATCTGGCCATCAATAAATTCCATTAATCCTGCCTGCCGCCAAACCCCGGCAAAAACCCGGTTTGGCGATGAAGGGTCAACGGCTACACATACCACATCGCTTATCGTATCGAATGCTGCCACACCAAGATACTTATTATATGATTGCCATGATTCGTTTTCGAAAGAATACAGGCCATCTTTGTTATACAATTTACCCCAGTCACTTGAACGGCCACCGGCAGCAACCCATAATGACCCGCCTTGTAAAGACATGTCGAATACATTGGCCGAATATGGCCCGTTGGGCTGGATAAAATCGGCACTATACTGCAATCCATTTAAATCCATCACTGTCAATAGTGGCATCCTGGGCATTAAGATATTTCTCGCCCGGATAATAAATATTGTAAATTTTCTCGTAGGAAGTATCAAAAATCTCTACACCTCCATCGCTGGTAAGGAGGAGTTGGCCGTAAGCAACTTTTATGCTGTTCTTGGTAAAATTATTTGCCCCTGGAAAGTAGCCCCAATGCTTTGTTGTGAAATCATACAAAAAGGTGGTGTCCCTGCCATATCCTTCGTTGTAATTATTAATGACCAGGTCGCCGTTATAAAATTCTATCTCATTAAAAAATGCATTGGGATATAATCTCAGGTCAACAACCCAGCTTGAGTAATCTGCAAGATTGGGGCTGTTAATATCAGCCTTGTAGATCCCTGCCTCTGTGGCAGCAAACAACGAATCCATTCCAAAGGTAACGTCAAGCACATTAATTTGGCCACCGTCAGGGCCGATGTAATATATAGGTTCGGGAAATTCTTCATTTTCGATATCCAAGACCACAATACCAAAACCACATGAAAGGTAGGCAAACTCATCGATGAACATAATGTTGTTAATGGTTTTGTTGCCCAAAATAGGTTTCCGCTTAATATCAGAAATGTTTACAATTGTATTTCCTTTTATCAGGTCGATGTTGGCATTGGTGTAAGCTATTAATAGGGTCTCATAAGTCTTGTTGTAACTGATTTTACTGATCCCAATATCCGAAAGGCCATTAACTTTTGTCAGGCGGTGGATGCTGTTTTCCGTTTTATCTAAATAAAACAAACTATAAGGGGTGGCACAATAGACCAGATTGCCGGCATCGGCCACACCAATAGTACTACTATAAGGTAGATGGTCGCGCCACTCGCCGATGGCAATTTGCGAAAACAAAACAGAGGGTAAAAACAACAAGGTCAATAGCTGAAACAAGTGAATGGTATGAGTTCTCATTTTATAGATTTTAATGGCAAAAAAAATATACATCATAAACTAAAATTGGTATCAAATATTGCATTTTGTCCTAATCAGCAACTTAACGGATTTTGTGGCAAATTTGAACCCGGTCTAAAAAACTTTATTTTGCCGCTAATGCGCTAATGATCTTTTCTAATCATCTTATAACCATGTGTTTGAAAATAATTTCATTTTACTGATTTTCAAAAATTTCGTTTTTAAACAGGACTCATCAATTAATTATTACTAATGATGTAGATAGGGGCAAAAAAGTTGCTTTTCAATTTATCCAGATTGCCACGGTCAACCACTATTTCCTACAATCCGTCGTAATTGTGGCTGGCATTTCTTAAATTCCTGGCAATCCTTTTTTTTAATTTATCCGGCGAAAGCACTTTCATTCCTTCGCCAAACCCTAAAATTTCCCTCTCCAATTCAAAGTTATGCCCCTCTCCTTTGCTGCCAATCACAAACCAACGGTTGCGGTATTCTTTTAGCAAATAGGGGTGAAAAAGTATCTTGCCCGGCCTTTTTGCCTTGAACGACTGATACCATATTTCCAATACTTCTTTTCGCCTGATGGCCTGAAAGATGATTTCAATATATTCAAGCCCCTTGAGGTTGTCATTTTTCTCGATGTCTATCACAGGTCTTAGATTATTTCGTGTTGCCGAAATTTTGTCCTCAAGCTTTTGCACCATCACCCTTAAATCCCCGAAATGAGAAAACCCTTTAAACTGCTTTAAAATTTCAGATACTTCGTTGAGTTTTTCAAGGTCTTGTGTGGTGAGCGGAATATTGGTGATGCTGTACTTAGGCTCTTCGTAAGTGTAATATTTTTTGTCAACAACTTTTATGGGTGCATTGTAACCCAGTTTGTCGCTCCTCATTAGTTGGATATCGGCCTGTACCGTTCGCCTGCTTACCCCTTTTTCAATCCCTTCATACTCGTAAAGTGCTTTGCGGCAAGCATCGATTAAATCTTCAAGTGTCCATTTACGAGACCTGTTTTGCAGGCATTGGTCAATGGTTTTGTAGCGGATAAGTGCATTCTTGTTTATTGGCATGGTGCAAATATAGAATAAATTTACATACGCAATTAGAATGCGTAGATATTTATTATTTTTGAAAAAAATATAAGAAATAATTTGGTTGTTACGAAATTGTATTTACTTTTGCAGCGAATTTATAATTTAAACAGATATGAAATATTCAATACTAAATTTTACTGAACACCAAAATCCCTCAAAGGGAGATGATGGTACGACGTACGTCCTGGAAAGATTGCTTATGTTTCGATAATAATAAAATCAAAATATTTCAAAGCCCGGGCAAAATTGTCCGGGCTTTTTTATTATTGGCAAAATGATAAAACGGGATGCTTTAATAATAGAATATCAGTACTTTAATTTAACCTGAAAGAATAACCCGCAATTTTGTTGAAATAGAAATGAATTACGCAATTAGAATGCGTAGTAATGGGATTGTTCTGTATTATTGAAAATTAGTAAAGGATAAAAAGTTCTTATACAAAATTTAAATATCTCCCTTTAGCTTAAAAGGAAGAGCTGCGGTAAAAGGGACGAAGCCGTGGAGTGGCGGGATTAATCCGGCCGGGGCACGCTCCCGGAAGGACAAAGTTTGCAGAAGCACCGAAATGCCAAAAGGCAAAGTAGGGAAGCGCATTTACAGCCTGCCTGGTCTGCCAAGCGGCGGATAGTCCCGGTTCGAATCCGGGGAGGGAGACTCAGAAAAGAAACACAGAAAAGATACCTTCATTGATACATAATGGTAGCTTCTAATAAAAGTGAAGTTCAAGGGGCAAGCGAATTTAATACCGGAGTTTACCCTTGTAAATGAGGACATTAAATTCGTGCAGCAACGCAGAAATTTACATTTATAGAGGTTACATAAAATATTGTGCAAATAGATATGCACTAAAAATCTTCCGTAAGGAAGCATGGGAAATGCAAAGCAAAAAAGACCTGATGAGAGTTTCTGTATAGCTCCATAGTATTGTCCCCTTTTAGGTTGCAATATGCTGCTGATTTGTGGCGTGGTTTTCCCCGCACTGTGGGACAGGGTTCGACTCCCTGCATCGAAACAAGATCGATGTAGCTCAGATGGTTAGAGCAACAGACTGTTAATCTGTTAATTGAAAAAGCTGATCACTTGTAAAAAAGATCAAATTAAAGTGGAGCGGGCGGGCTGGTTTTTTAGTTTTTATGAAATCGGAAAACAGTCTGGCGCAGGCTTTGAAAGAGTTGGGATACCGATAAATGGCACGGCCTGATAACCGGCACTGTGATTGATTGAAAAACAGGGTTTTGCACCTGTGGTTTTTCAAAAAATCCGGTATCGCTTGTCCTGCCGAAGATTTTAGCTTAACAACACTTCCGCTTGAACCGGATGGCCAGGCCCGCAAAGCTTTTTTTGAAATGAGTTTTTTTAACCCTTAATTATATGAATTATGAAACGAACAACAATTCGGGCCGGGACCGTTGGCCTGGTAATGAAAAGAGGAAATTGCCAACGGATATTGACAGAAGGGACTTACTGGACAGGGTTTTCTGAAGATGTTATGATCTACGACATGGCCCAGTCATTCGAACCTACAATTGCGCTTAACCTTTTGCTGAGGAACGAAACCCTTGCCGAAATGCTAACAATTGTTGATGTTAAAGACAATGAAATTGCCGTACATTTTGCAGATGGCATTTACAAAGATGTTTTGGAAGCTGGCAAATACGCATTCTGGAAAGGTTTGATAGATAACACCTTTGAAACATATAACCTTGATGGGATTGAAATACCGGAAGGAAACATCCGCAACATTTTATCTAAACCAGAAGTGGTTCAATTTATTAAAGTCCAGGTTGTTGAATCTTACGAAAAAGGGTTGATGTTTGTTGACGGAAAATTTGTAAGAATTGTTGGCCGAAAAGGAAACCATCTCGGGCCAGGTGCTTGAAACGATAACCGCTAAAGCTGCACAGCTTGGGATAGAAGTATCAGAATGTGGTATCCGCGACATTATCCTTCCTGGCGAAATCAGGGAAATAATGAACAGGGTTTTGGTGGCACAGAAAAAAGCCGAAGCCAACATGATTACCCGGCGTGAAGAAACAGCTTCTACCAGGAGCTTGCTCAACACGGCCAAATTAATGGAAGACAACGCTATGTTGTGGAAAATGAAGGAAATGGAATACGTTGAAAAAATTGCAGAAAAAATCAACAACATTTCTATTTCCGGCAGCGACCGGGTTGTTGACCAACTTAAACAAATCTTTACGACCGGAAGACAAATTGATTGATGGGTTGTATTGATGTGTGGTTAAATTAAAATCACTGAGTTTACAATTATGTAAGTTACAGGCTGCCTGCCCTTACAGCCGGCAGTTTGTAACTTCTTTAAAAATTAGAAAAATGAAACAAGTAATAAGCACAGAAAGAATCCCCATTAAATTGTGGCTTGACGAAGTGGAAGAAGGCGCATTGGCACAGGCCCGCAACCTGGCAAATTTGCCATTTGCATTTAAGCATGTTGCATTAATGCCCGATGCCCACGTGGGTTACGGTATGCCCATCGGAGGCGTTTTGGCCACAAAAGCTGTGGTTGTCCCAAATGCAGTTGGGGTGGATATTGGTTGCGGCATGTGTGCGGTAAAAACCAGCCTGCAAACCCTTCGTCCCGAAACCATAAAAAAAATCATGTCCGGGATCAGGGAGCTGGTACCGCTTGGTTTCGACCATCAAAAGACAAGGCAGGACGAAACCCTGATGCCTTCAACTGAAAACCTGGTTGAACATGGGGTGGTGGAGAGACAATTCATCGCCGCATTGAAACAAATCGGGACACTGGGCGGAGGGAACCACTTCATCGAAATCCAGAAGGGTTCGGACGGCCATATCTGGATAATGATCCACTCGGGCAGCAGGAACATAGGTTACAGGGTTGCCGCGCATTACAACAAATTGGCCAAAAAGCTTAACGCAATGTGGCACACATCCGTTGACGATAAACATGATTTGGCTTTTTTGCCCATAGAAACGCAGGAAGCAAAAAACTACATGAACGAAATGCAATACTGTGTGGATTTTGCTTTTGCCAACCGTAAACTGATGATGGACAATATTGTCTCAGTTTTTGTGCAGGAAACAGGCAAAGATTTCAAAGAATTGGATTTTGTGAACATTGCACATAATTATGCACGATGGGAAAATCACTTCGACACCAATGTGATAGTCCACCGCAAAGGGGCAACCAGTGCCCGTGATGGTGAAATTGGGATTATCCCGGGATCGCAGGGCACGAAAAGTTATATTGTGAAAGGCAAAGGAAACCCGATGGGTTTTATGAGCTGCTCGCATGGCGCAGGGAGGAAAATGGGAAGGAAGCAGGCCATAAGGGAACTCGACCTTGCCGCTGAAACAGCCAACCTCGACAACCAGGGCATTATTCACGCCATCAGGAACAAACGGGACCTTGAAGAAGCACCGGGCGCATACAAGGATATTGATATGGTGATGGAAAACCAAACAGACCTTGTTGAAACCGTGGTTGAACTTTCGCCCCTGGCAGTAATTAAAGGATAATGGAACAACATCCCTTTTCCCCGCCCAAACTCCCCTTCAAAGGATGCTGTCCGGTTTTTCCGGATTCGCATCCTTTTTTTTAATCAGGCCGTTAGCGGAGGATAAACTTTTTTGCCCACCTGCCATTTTTGGTTTCTATTGCCAGGTAATAAATCCCGGCTGGCAAACCTCCACGGCCGCACTCTAAAATGACCTCTTTAAATAATGGGTTTTCAAAGGCTATCCAATCCGCTTTTATCCCTTTGCTGTTAAAGGCCACAGTTGAATTATCGCTTCCTGATAACCCGGCGATATCAATTCTTTTGGTAGCTATGGCCACAACCGGGCTAGGGTAGATAAGAATATTTGCGTTATCTGCCCACATTGTCGTGGCCCATTGCATTCAAATTTTCTATAACAGGACTATCGGCAATACATAATTAAACACGCATTATAAAACGAGTTTACTCCCGTTAATATCTTGTTGCCAATAATTTTTACAAGAAAACACACGTGGACATGGTTGCAAAATTAGCTGATGAAAAAGGT
>NIVA01000044.1 GCA_002254335.1 Bacteroidetes bacterium 4572_114
TGGTAAAGTTCCTGGAGGCATCGGATATTGTAGAAAATTACGAAGAAATGAATTATCCAATTGGGTTGCCAGGGGTTTGCACCGCAAGCTAAATATCGACAGCGATATTGTTTTAAATGGGTAAATACCGTGCATAAAGTCACCCCCTGAATTGCTCAAGGCAGAGGTCAAAACCCTCAGATAATACCCGTTTTGTGCAGAACTATTCAGGGGGTGACTGCCCAACCAATAAAAAAGCCTGCTCGTTCACAACAAGCAGGCTTTCATTTTTAAGTCACCCCGTGAATTGCTCAGGGCAGGGGAGCTATCGTTTAAATTTTATCCTTTTTGCTATAAACGATTCACGGGGTGACTATCAATTAATTATCATTTCTTAGCCGGTTTCACCAAAATGGTAAGTACCGTACCAAGCAACACTGCAACACCTGAGATGGTAAATGCCAGTGAGAAGTTTTGAAGGTCGCCAAGCATACCTCCGAGCATTGGGCCAACAATACCACCAACGCCATAAGCGAGGAATATGAACGGATAATTTTGCCCAACATTTTTGGCACCAAAAGTATCGGCTGTAATTGTTGGGAACAGTGCAAAGTTTCCACCGAAGTTAAAACCGATCAGGGTTGCACCAAGATAAAGCAATATCTCATTACCGGCCATGTAGGTAAACAGGATTACAAGGATACCCTGTGTGGCGGTCATGATGATGATAGAATTTTTTCTACCAAGTTTATCACTTAACGTTCCCCAGATAATTCTTCCGAGGCCATTGGCAAGGCTGAAAAATACTGCCATCGCCGTTCCTGCAACACCACTGGCAGCTGCTTCCGACATGCCGGCATCCATAAGGGCCTGCATAGGATAGAGTTTCATTAAGCCAATCGACATCAGGCCTGCACCGGCACTAAATACAAAGGTGAGGAATATCAGATAAAACTGATAAGATTTCAACATTTCGCTAACGGTAAAATTCGCGCCCACAACAGGTTTAGTACTATCAGTGCTTGCAACCGGAGGAGTATATCCTTCGGGGAGCCAGCCTTTGGGCGGAAATACCATCCACATACCCCCAATGATCACCATAACGGCAAATGCTATTCCGTAGATAATAAAGGTGGTACCCAATCCCATGTTTGCAATCAGGTTGCCCCAGCTTCCGGCAAGTTTAACCCAGCCCATGGCGCCAAAGCCAAACCCGGCAACGGCCAACCCGGTGATCATCCCCTTTTTGTCGGGGAACCATTGCATCCCAACTGCGATAGGCACAACATAAGCAAGGCCAATACCGGCCCCACCAACAAGACCAATTAACAAGACGAGTGCCCAGAAGTCTGTCCCGCCGAAAATGCCGGCCAGGGCATAACCCAAACCGAGGACGATACCACCGATCATAGCGAGTTTTTTAGGCCCCCAGGTTTTTAATTTTCTTCCGGCAACCACCATAAACACGGCAAACGATGCCAGGCCAATAGCGAAAACCCATTGCGTATCCGAACTCGCCCATCCGGCATCTTTTAAGCCCGGTGTAAATACCGACCAGGCATAAATAGCACCCAAGGCCAATTGGATTAATATTGCCCCCAGGACAACGAACCCCCTGTTCATTACTTTTTGATTATTCATAGTTTCAATTAAATTTGATTGATAATTTATTTATCTCATATAAAAAATAAAAGACACCCCGGGCCAACAATAGCCCAAAATGCCTTTTATTTATATGTAGTTTAATGCTTAACGTTTTACTTCAACTTTAGCACCATCAATGATCTCTTCAACTACGCCCGGATCGAGCAATGTGGATGTATCCCCAAGGTTTGTGGCATCGCCTTCACCAATCTTACGCAAGATCCTTCTCATGATCTTTCCCGAACGGGTTTTTGGCAGTCCGGCAACAAGTTGTATCATGTCAGGTTTGGCAATCGGGCCAATTTGCTTGGTTACAGTATCACGGATTTCCTTTTCAATGGTTTCCAATTCGTGTTCAGAAAGCTCTTCACATGTAACATAGGCGTATATCCCTGCCCCTTTAATTTCGTGCGGATATCCAACAACTGCCGATTCGTTAACTTTCGGATGCTGGTTAATGGCATCTTCAACTTCGGCGGTACCGATCCTGTGTCCTGAAACATTTATAACATCATCAATACGTCCAATGATCCTGTAATATCCTTCCTCGTCACGTTTGGCACCGTCGCCGGTAAGGTACAACCCTTTGAACGTTGAGAAATAAGTTTGGTAGCACCTGGGATGGTCGCCGTAAAGGCTGCGCAGCATTCCCGGCCAAGGGAATTTCATACAGAGGATACCTTCAACCCCGTTGCCTTTGAGTTCTTTTCCTTCGTTATCGACCAGAATTGGTTGAACGCCGGGAAGTGGCAAAGTAGCAAATGATGGTTTTGTAGGTGTTATACCGGCAAGTGGTGTAATCATAATCCCACCGGTTTCGGTTTGCCACCATGTGTCAACAATCGGGCAGCGGCCGCCACCAACTATGTCGTGGTACCATCTCCAGGCTTCTTCGTTGATAGGTTCACCAACAGTACCGAGAACTTTAAGTGAGCTAAGGTCGTATTTGGTCACAAAATCAGTTCCCTGGGCAACCAATGCACGGATTGCGGTAGGAGCTGTATAGAATTGGTTAATTTTATACTTTTCAACAGTGGCCCAGAACCTTCCGGCATCCGGCCATGTAGGTACACCTTCGAACATAACGGAAGTGGCCCCGGCCAACAACGGGCCATAAACTATATACGAGTGACCGGTTACCCAGCCAATGTCGGCAGTACACCAGTAAACATCGCCATCGCTGTATTGGAATACATTTTTAAAAGTATATTCAGCGTAAATCATATATCCACCAATAGTATGTTGTACACCTTTTGGTTTACCGGTTGAACCGGAAGTGTAAAGGAGGAAGAGCGTGTCTTCCGAATCCATTATTTCGGCTTTGTTATCAGTGCTGACACCTTCGATGGCATCATGCCACCAAATGTCACGCCCTTCTACCCAGTTAATGTTTTCACCAGTCCTTTTGAATATGATGGTCTTCTCAACTGTCGGACAGCTTTCAACCGCTTTGTCTGTGATATCTTTCAGTGGGATGGTCTTAGTGCCGCGGTATCCACCATCTGATGTAATTACCAGGTTTGATTCGGCATCATTGATCCTGCCGGCCAATGCATTGGCCGAGAAGCCTGCAAATACGATGGAGTGGATGGCACCAATACGTGCACATGCCAGCATGGCAATTGCAAGTTCCGGGATCATCGGTAGATAAAGTGTAACACAATCGCCTTTTTTGATCCCCATCTTCAAAAGGGCGTTGGCAAATTGGTTTACCTTTTCAAAAAGCTCACCATAAGTTAAGGTTACAGTGTCATCTTTCGGGTCGTTTGGTTCCCAAATAATGGCAGCCTGATCTTTACGTTGGAAAAGGTTTCTTTCGAAAATATTTTCGGTGATGTTCAATTTACCGCCTTCAAACCATTTAACATAAGGGGCATCTTTTCCATCGAAATACCAATCCAGTACGTTGTCCCATTTCTTTTGCCAATAATGGCTTTCGGCTATTTTCGCCCAGAATGCTTCCGGGTTAGCTACACTTTCCTGGTACTTTTCGTAATATTCGGCCAGGCTTGTAATCTTGTTTGTCATAATTTATCTGTTTAATTATTTAAAAATTTATATTTAACTATTTATATTAAAAGAAATAATATACTCCAAGTAACACCCTCACGTTCCCGATTTCTTTAGCGTCCTCCACAGTCCCGTTGGCCTGGGTACTGCCATAAGCTGCAACTGTGTATTCAATTTCGGGTGCAATACGGAATTTGCCGGCATTGAAAATAACACGGGGGGATATACGGTATAAATGGTCGATATTGCTTCCACGTGAGTAATTAGTGCCAACTATATCATTATCTGAACCGAGATTTTTTGAATACCCTGCAAACAATCCGAATTGCCATTTTTTGCCGTTGGTATGAAAATCAGTCCAGAACGATGCATTCCTTACACAAGAGTATTCTTCCAGTATGCCTGATGTGTCAGATAAAGTCGTAACGCCATACCCCCCAAGCATGGTCAGGTTGAAAGCATCGCCACCATAAAAACCATTAGCTTTTACTGTAATTTTTTTGTTTTTATATTTAATAAAACCTGTGAAGGAAGCACTATTCGCCGTATTACTGGTTTTGTAATTTTCGGTAGTTACAAGCCGTGGGGTAAGTGCTTTGTAATTGGTGCTAATTCCAATCAAAAATTCAGTACCATTATCTTTATTAATTTTATTGTATTCAAATCTCAGGTTAAAAGCAGGGTATCCTGTGTTTCTCAGGTAAACCGAGTTGGCTCCGCCAGGGCCAAAACTGGCAAAATCCCGCTGCGACAGTGCTGTTAGTGCGAGGTTAAAGTCACCCATTTTTCGTGTTAACCTGATTTGTGGATTCCTGGAAAAAGGCTGAAAGGGTGCGCCGGTGTTAAAAGAAACTGTTCCCGGATAGCATTTTGTATTAAACATGGGATGCCAATATTGGCCAACTAAAAGTTGGGTTTTTGTCCAGGCCAGCTTCACAAATGCATGTCGTAACCTAAAGGTATTCACATCTGAATTGATAGCGCCGAAAAATGCACCTTCTACAAAGGCAGATGTTTTCGCACCCAATACATCAGGGCCGGTGGCCAACGCCCGTAGCCGGGTTTGGATACTCAACATGTTGAAATTAGACTTGTCGTTGATGTCCTCTCCGTTTATATCCAGACTTTCGTTTTTTGGATAAAGCAGGAAATGGCCTTCACGGACTGAAACGGTTTGCCTGGAATCCCAAAAGATATCGGTTTTTACGAACCCCGAAAATTTAACCCCGAATTTGGGGCTTTCCTGTGCTTGCAACATAATACCCGATGCTACACAGATCAATAGAAATAGAACGATTTTTTTCATTTGAATAAAATATATTTGGTTTGTTAATCAAATAACAGCTATTTTCTTTAGGCGGCAAAAGTATAATTTTATTCCATTTTTCAAAGATGAATCAATCTAAATTTCATCACCCAATTATGTTATTCAGGTTTAAGGATTAAAAGCTACTTTGAATTAATGTTCAGTAAACTTAATTAATTATTGATAATGAATGTTTTATCGTGCAATATAGCATCTATTTATTTAGAATTTTTAATCTTTTTTTTCATAAAATTTATACTAATTATAAATTATGAAACTGATTGTTACCTGATTATTTCATAAGTTTTTCGTAATGAGGGTAAGGATAATGAAGAGAAAAGGTGGGCATAGATTTTCGGAAATCTAATCCTGAAGTTCCACCAACAATCATAGTGGTTTAGCTCCACAACAAATCAAATAGGTTCTTAAAAAGACACTAATGCTAACATGTTAACGATATTTTCAGACGCGGATTTTCGCTGGTCGAACGGATTTTTAATCCGTTGTATCTGTGTAAACCTGCGTCAGTTTTTTCAAATTCCCCGTAGGGCTTTCATTTTCAAACGGACGTAGTCCGTCCGTCTGGATTTGCACATTACCATCCCCTACGTACGGGATCAAATTAATTTAGTGACTTAACCAGGGTAAATTAATCATTTAAGTTTGGGGTTTTCTTGCAAAGACTATTTACTTTTGCCCCCATTAATTAAACAGATGCATTTATTTTATTATTAATAAAAAAGTCCGGTCTAAAAACGAAGTTTTTGATTATTAGCGAAATTTTATTATTTTCAAACACATGATTACAAGGATATTAGAAACGTTTATTAGCGCATCCATACGGGCCCATACGGGCTAACTATGTGTCGCAAGTTTAGCGGCAAGATATGGCATTTTAGACCGGACTCATTAATGTAAAGTTTGATTAACAATTTAACACCTAAATAAATTATCATGAAGGTACAGTTGGAACGTTTTAGTTTAAGTAAAGCCATTCAGCCAAAAGGGGCACTTCAAAAAATTGGATTGATTGGATGCGGTTCTATCGGTCAGGAAATTACATTATTGGTTAGCCAAAAAGGAATTGAGGTGGTGTTTATCGACCTGAACGAAGAACGAATTGAAAAAATATTAATGAAGATGAGCCTTGCTCTTGATGAGTTGATTAATAGATGGGGGATGACGGTTAGCGAAAAAAAACTTGTACTTTCCCGCATAAAGGGTTCGGTGCGGTATAGTGACATCAGCGATTGTGATATCATAATCGAGACCATAAATTCCAAAAAACCGGGTACCAGCCTTGAGGAAAGAAGAAAGGTTTTTGAGCAGGTGGAAAGGGTGGTCGGCCAACAAACTGTGATTACATCTAACACGGCAACCCTGCCTATTTCAGAACTTGCTTCGGTACTTAAACGGCCCGAAAGAGCAGTGGGCATGCATTTCATCAGCCCCGTTTCAAAAATAAATATCGTGGAGGTGGTAAGTCAATTCCATACCAGTGATGAAGCCATGGAGATGGTCAGGAAATTTGCCGGGATGATAGGTAAGAAAGTTGTTGATGTAAATGAATCGCCCGGCAACATCAGCACAAGGATGGTGGTGGCCATGATAAACGAAGCCTGTGGTATCCTCATGGAAGGTGTTGCTTCGGTGGCCTCTATTGATGAGGTGATGATGGAGGCCACGGGAGGTGCTTTTGGCCCATTTGAAATGGTGGACAAATACGGGATTGACAAAATCCTGAAATGGATGGAAAATCTTTATATGGAATTTGGAGACGATAAATACAAACCTTCGCCCATAATTAAACGGATGGTACGCGCCAAAATGTTTGGCCGCAGGGTCGGGGAAGGTTTTTATCTGTGGGATGGGAATAAGAAAATAGCCAAAACCGGGCCTATCAGGAAACTTGGAAGGATGGAGTGAGGGGACGGAGAAATGGAGTGGTGGAGAAATGGAGTGATGGAGTGATGGAAAATTGGAGTATTGGAGTGATGGAGTGATGGAGTGATGGAGTGATGGAGTGATGGAGTGATGGAGTGATGGAGTGGTGGAGAAATGGAGTGATGGAGTGTTCCGCCTTCGCCAGGGCTTCTTTTGTCAGGGGCTATGGTGGACAGCGATTGAACAAACCTTGTTTAGACCCTTAAAAAGTCATTACTGCTAACATGTTAACGATGTTTATTTCTCCTCAAATTGAACGGATTACACGAATTGTACTTGCCAAAGGCAGGAATAATTTGATTGATTATAACTATTTAATGAGTTTAACTTGGTAAGTAAACATTTGGTAGAATAGCTGTCAGACAGTTTAAGCTAAAAGCCAAATACATAATATTTTAACTACCGTTTATTATTTATAGGATAACTGTCTGACAGCTATTTAGACCTGACTCATTTAAGCATTCAAATTTTATCATTATAGAAAAAAAACATGAAAATAATTGTCTTAAACTGCGGTAGTTCATCCATCAAGTACCAGCTTGTAAATATGCCAGGGGGCGATGTACAGGCAAAAGGATTAGTTGATAAAATCGGCCTTAAGGGAGCAGCAATCAAACATAAGCGGGACGATGGGAAAGAGCTAACCGTCGAAGGCGAAATCCTGGACCATCAATCCGGTATCGAATATCTGCTTGGTGTTTTGATTGACAAGGAATATGGCAGCCTTGGCAGCCTGAACGAAATTGATGCCGTTGGCCATCGTGTGGTACACGGTGGAGAGGAGTTTAGTGGTTCGGTAGCGATTACCCCCGAGGTTGTGGCAGCATTGGAAAAATCTTCGGAGCTGGCCCCATTGCATAACCCACCAAACCTTAAAGGCATTTATGCCATGCAACAATTATTGCCGGGCCTGCCACAGGCCGGTGTTTTCGATACTGCTTTCCACCAGACCATGCCCGAATACTCATACCTTTATGGCATTCCGTATTCGCTTTACGAAAAACACAAAATACGCCGTTACGGATTTCACGGCACAAGCCATAAATATGTTTCGGCAAGGGCCTGCGAGATTTTGGGCATCGACATAAACAGGCAAAAGATCATTACCTGCCACCTCGGGAACGGTGCTTCGATGGCGGCAATTAAATCCGGCAAGTCGATGGACACTTCCATGGGGATGACCCCCATTGAAGGGGTGATGATGGGGACACGTTGTGGCGACCTGGATGTGGGGGCTTTGCTACATATTATGAACAAAGAGGGCATGAACGTGAAGATAGCAAATACGCTGATAAATAAATTTAGTGGTGTGCTTGGGGTTTCAGGGATTTCACCGGATATGCGCGATGTTGAGATAGCTGCCGAAAAAGGTGATAAAAGGGCCGAAGTTGCCTACAAGATGTATTCGTACCGGATAAAAAAATATATTGGTGCTTATGCAGCGGCCATGGGCGGAGTGGATATCATTGTGTTCACCGGTGGGATTGGCGAGAACGATTCGGTTACCCGCGCCAATGTTATGGAAGGCATGGAATTTCTTGGCGTTGATTTTGACTTTGATAAAAATAAAGGTGTCCGTGGAAAAGAGATCATTCTTTCAAAACCCAAATCCAAAGTTAAGGTAATGGTTGTACCCACCAACGAGGAGATGATGATTGCCAGGGATACTTTTGAAATTGTGGGTAAGTAAAAAAAGGCACGAAAAGACCTAACAGATTTCCGGGTCCCTTTTAAGATTGTAATTAAAAAGAAACCCTGTTAGAATTACATTTCAAACAGGGTTTATCTTTTTTACCACAAAAGCAATCTATTTCAATTTACAATTTACCAAATTCTGTTCTTTATCTTTCCAGATTTTACATCTCCTGTATAGTCATAGTGCTTTAGGTTTCCTTTGTAGAATCCGGTTACAGAAACATCACCATCGGTTTTGCAATCGAATGATAATTCATAACTTCCCCCATTTTGGCTCACTGTAACTTTCCCTTCGGTGATTTCATATTCAGTACCTTCCTCAGTTTCGGTGTTATAGTTAACCACTGCGCCCGCATAAATAAAAGTGCCTGCCCCTCCATTACCATCTTCATCATAAACATAATCTCCTTTAGCTAAATCGGTTGAGTCTGCGGAATAAAATTCAAAACTAATTCCGTGGCCAATACCTGAAACTGAATCAATTTCTCCATTTATTTCATGAATTGTTAAGCCAGGTGATAGAATTGTAACATCAAAATTATAGGCTTCAACTGACAGCCATGTCCCATAATTTTCGATTACCCCCTGGGTAAAGTCATATTCAGTACCGGCAATGGTCATCTGGTTTTTGGGAGGGTCGTTGTCATCATCTTTTTTGCAGGCTACAAAAAGTACACTAACAGCAAGAAGGGCAAGAAAGGTTGTTTTTAG
>NIVA01000228.1 GCA_002254335.1 Bacteroidetes bacterium 4572_114
ACTTTATGGTTTCAATCCGTTGGGATGCCGCTGACCTTACACCTTGGGCCGGTCAGTATATCACAATGGTTAAGTTCTTCCCGAGAAGTGAACTTGGGTGCGACTTTACGCTGAAAGCATGGACAGGCGCAAATGCTGCCAACCTTATCCTTGATCAACCGCTTACCGGACTGGTTCAAAACGAATGGAATGAAATTACACTTGATACACCTATCTTAATTGATGATTCCGATGAACTATGGATTGGGTACGCTATAGATAACCAACTGGCCGGCGATCATCCGGCAGGTGTCGATGCAGGTCCTGCTGTTGCTGGTTATGGCGACATGATCACCTTGGACGGGGTTACCTGGGATTCGATGTCAATAGCTTATGGCCTTGATTTTAACTGGAACCTAAAGGCGTTGGTTGCCCCAACCACTGATGCCACAGTATTTGCAGAAGCCCTGGGCTATAATACCACATTCGAAAACACAGATACGGGGATAGCTCTTGGTAAACTGGGAATGGCCACTAACCCGACCACAACAAGTGTCCGTGGATTTGTTGAATTTAACGTTTATAAAGATGGTGAATTCTTGGCCTCAACTGACGAACTTACTTATACTGATGCCGGATTGGCACCAGGCACATATGAGTATGATGTTACAGCTCAATATGACGAAGGTGAATCTGAAGGCGCAGGTGAAGTAAGTGTTAATATTCCTGATAGTAGCGATGTATGGGAAACCTTTGAAGATTACACCGCAGGCGATTACATGGTACAACAGGCAAATGCCATGGGCCGCGACTATTGGACCACATGGAGTGGAGCTCCTGGCACGGCCGAAGACCCAATGGTAACAAATGCAGTTTCATTTGCAGGTGCTAACGCACTTACCATTGAAGGAACCAATGATGCTGTATTGCTCCTGGGCGACAAAACAGAAGGAGTATGGGATGTAAGTTTCAATATTTACATACCAACAGGTACTATTGGTTATTTTAACCTGTTGCAGAAATTTGACGGTGCTGCCAGCGAGTGGGGCATGCAGGCATACTTCGATGTTGACGGGGCTGGCTTAGTTGATGCCGGTGCTGCAGGCGCAGGGGTATTTACCTATGCCTATGATACCTGGATTTTTGTGAATCTTGAGGTTGACCTGACTAATGACTTTGCCGAAATGTTTGTTGATGGCGTATCTATTGTAACATGGCAATGGAGTACCGGTTCATTTGGTACCGGGACACTCAACCAGCTTGGTGCCATGAACCTCTACGCATGGGCCGAAAACGGAACTCCGGGAGCTATCTTTGATGATATCGACTTCGTTGAAGATGGACCTCCTCCTGTAGATCCGATTATTGAGATTGATCCAATGAGCCTGGCTGAAACACACAGTAATCCTCCACAGGTTACTACCAAGCAATTAACTATAACCAATGTTGGTGCAGGTACATTGACTTTTGACGCGGTTGTTTATACCGACAACCCGGCACCGGATGTTGCTGTTGTCGATCCTGAAGCTTACGATAGGTTGCTCGCCCGTATGGAAGCCGATGGTATTGTTGGTCATTCATTAGGAATGGCTCCCAACGGCTCATCAGTACCATCAACATATTCACCTGAAATACTTAAAGGCGCATTCCGTGGCGAGGTTGCTTATGGTGATGATGTTGAGGGGAATAATTTCTACTCATTCGATGTTGACGATCCTTCGGCAGTTACCGTAATTGGTGCAGTAACTTATGCTGCATTCTGTGGTGACTTTGCCCCGGGTGACGTTGATAACATGTACATTATTGATTATAATGACGATGTTTTGAAAATGGTTGACATAACTACCGGTGAAGCTACCGTAATTGCATCAGTACCTTGCCCGATGGCAGGTTCAGGTGGAATATGGACCGAGCTGGCCATTGATAAAACTGATGGTACATTCTACGCTACAGCTACCGACATTAATGCATCAAATCTCTACATCATCGATCCTGACACAGGTGATATCACCCTGGTTGGGGACATGGGGATTGCTGCAGTAATTAGCTGCACCATTGATTTGAGCGGTACGATGTATGCATTTGATATTATCTCCGACAACACGTTCACCGTTGATTTATCTACCGGCGCAGGAACATTACTTGGAGCTGCAGGCTTTGATGGCAACTATGCACAAGGCATGGGTTATGATGCGGTTAATGATATAGTTTACCTCGCAGCTTACAGTTCATTTGCTGAATTGCGTGTCTTAGACGTAAATACAGGGGCAACTACTGCATTGGGTGCATTACCTGGCGAAACCGGGGCATTTGGGTTTCCATACATGGGTGGCCCTCTACCAGCAAATGACGTAGGTGTATCCTCAATAGTTGAACCTGTTTCAGGACCAGACCTCACTTCAAGTGAAGCTATAGTTATTAAGATCAAGAACTTTGGGACAGCTTCACAAAGCAACATTCCATGGGATGTAACCTGGGATGGTGGAAGTGAAAGTGGTACATTGGCCGGCCCATTGGCCAGTGGCGCAACCGAAGAGATCACACTTACAGCAACTGCTGACCTTTCAGTGTATGGCGATTATGGTTTTGACGCATGTACTTACCTTGCCGGTGATGAAAATCCGGGCAACGATTGCAAGTCGAAGACCGTTACCAACTATGCACCTTCATACTGCGATGCATCAACAAATGTTGAAGATGAGTGGATTGCCCATGTGTTGTGCGGCGATATCGACAATGCCAGCGGATGGCATATGTCCGAAGCTATAACTGTAGAAAATGGTAATGCCTGGGCAAGCGATATAGTTTATGCATGGGTTGACTGGAACGATAACTACGAATTCGAAGTTTCCGAGGAATTCCAGCTTACCAACGTAGGTGGCGCAGGCCAGACCTTTGAAGGTGCTATCACCGTTCCTGTAGGGACTGTTGACGGAGAACACAGGATGCGCGTAAGGATGACTTACAGCACAGCTCCCGTACCATGTGGAGATGCAAGCTATGGTGAAGTTGAAGACTATACCATTATTTCCGGTGGTTATGTCCCCGGTTCATGGCTAACTGCCGATCCTCTCTCAGGTTCATTAAATGCCAATGAATCAATTACTATCGATGTTACATTTGATTCAGATGGTCTCGCTGATGGCGATTATACAGGTGGGATTGAATTCACTAGTAACGACCCGGACAACCCTGTTGTTGATGTGCCGGTTTCCCTGCATGTTGGTGGTGGTTTAGGCCCTGTTATTAATGTTGATCCTGTCTCGGTTATGCAAAATGTTGCCGTTGGCGGTACAGCACAATCATTATTGGATATTGAGAACACAGGTGACGAAGACCTGACATTTGATATTACTATCGATTTCCCTGTTGATCAGGGCGGGCCCGTTGCAGTTGATCCCGAAGCTTACGACAGGCTTCTTGAGAGGATGCGTGCAGACGGCCTTGTTGGGGATATGTCCAGTGAACTGGCCCCTGGCACTTTTGCTGGTGATAGTACGCGACCTTGCTTACGATGGAACTTATTTCTATGGTGCAGCAGCATCTACTTCATTATTTGAAATGGACTTCGATTCACAAACATTGATCAGTACAATTTCTGCTGCAGTTGCAACACGTGCCTGTGCTTATGATGATGGTGAAGACGGTTTCTGGGCCAACAACTGGTCAGATACCCCAACATTATACGACCGTAGCGGTGCTGTCTTGGGTTCGTTCAACATTGGCGGGGATGAAAGTTTCTACGGCTTTGCATGGATGGACAACAGTGAAGGTACCGGTCTTTGGGGCTATAGCCAAAAAGTAGGTACCAGTCAAAACATGCTCTATTTATATGATGTATCATCAGGTACCATCCTGAATGAATTCGATATGTTGAGCATTCTTACAATACCGGCCACAGGCGACATCGCAGGTGGTTTGTTTATGCATCCTGATATTGTATCAGGTACCTGGACCCTCGGTGGCCTTGTACAGAATGTATGCCTCTGGGGCATTGATATGGGCGTTACCGTATTGTACACCAACGATGTTGGTGTATCTTCAATATCCCAGCCTGTATCAGGGCCAGACCTTACATCAAGCGAACCTATCGTAATTGTTGTCAAGAACTTTGGGACAGCCTCACAAAGCGGCATCCCCTGGGAAGTAACCTGGGATGGCGGAAGCGAAAGCGGTACCACAGGTACACTTGCCGGTGGCGCAACCGAGGAGATCACACTTACAGCAACTGCTGACCTTTCAGCTTATGGCGAATATGTATTTGACGCATGTACCGACCTTGCCGGTGATGAAAACCCTGATAACGATTGCAAGTCGAAGACAGTTACCAACTATGCACCTTCATATTGTGATGCTTCAACAAACACAGAAGACGAGTGGATTATGGATGTAGTTTGTGGTGATATTAATAATCTTGGCACCGGATGGCAAGGTGGCGTAGCTGACTATACTGATCAATATACAACTATTGATGCAGGGGCATCCGAAGCTATTACTGTTGAAAACGGTAATGCCTGGGCCAGCGATATAGTTTACGTATGGGTTGACTGGAACGATAACTACGAATTTGAAGTTTCCGAGGAATTCCAGCTTACCAACGTAGGCGGTGCAGGCCAGACCTTTGAAGGTTTCATTACTGCCCCTGCCAACGCTGTGGACGGGGAACACAGGATGCGCGTAAGGATGACTTACAGCACAGCCCCGGAACCCTGCGGCAATGCAAGTTACGGTGAAGTTGAAGACTATACTATTATTTCAGGTGGTGGCGGCCCGGGCGTATGGTTAACTGCCGATCCTTTAACAGGAACTGTTACACCTGGCTCTACCGAATCAATTACACTTGATTTTGATGCCGCAGGCCTTGAAGTGGGGACATATGGTGCCCAACTGAGTATTTCCAATAACTCGGCAACATCTCCTGTTGTTGTTCCTGTTACTATGGTCGTAGGTTCAATACCTGACCCAACTATTGTGATCGTTCCAATGAGCCTGGAAGAGACACACAGTAATCCACCGGAGATTACAACACAACAACTGACTGTAACAAATATTGGTGAAGAAACACTGACATTTGATGCTTTAGCATATACCAATAACCCGGCACCGGATGTAGTAGTTGATCCCGAAGCTTACGACAGGCTTCTTGAGAGGATGCGTGCAGACGGCCTTGTTGGGGATATGTCCAGTGAACTGGCCCCTGGCACTTTTGCTGGTGATA
>NIVA01000229.1 GCA_002254335.1 Bacteroidetes bacterium 4572_114
AAAAAAACGGTTTCAATAACGAATATATTTACCCTTTCGCCAATGATTATCAGGACATTGCCATCTCAGCAGATACTGTTGGGCCCTACTGCCCAAACCCCATCAGGGCAACCTGAAAATAAATTATTTTAACGTGAAATTGAATAAATGATAGGTTTATGGGAAATGTACATAATTTAGAACGGGTTTCCAATATTGGGAAAATGGATTGGTTGGTTACGTTTTAATCCACAAGTGTCCGAAAGTTTTTCAGAAAAGCCATATAATAAAATACAACAAATAGACGTGTTTTTTTCACCATTGATCTTTATTTCATTGGCAACATAAAGCAGTTGTTTACACTGTTGCAGACAAATCCTTACGATTGTTGTGAAATGTCCGAACCCATGCTATACGTTGCTGATACTTCTACGAACCAGCTCAATAAAAAAGTAACTGATCAAAGCTATGAATATCTGGGATTTGTTTGAGTTTTCGTTTGTCCCCAGGAAATTTTTTATCTGCAGGTTTTGTTTTATGGGCTTGAACAATGTAGGATTCGATTTTTTCGTATTTTTGTACGGTAAAATAAAGCCCATGATTTTTTTTGAAGTTTGCACTGCAAATTAGTATAGGCTTTTAAGGCTTTTTTATTACATTAAACTTTCGTACACTTATGATCCCTTACAATCAAATCTCTGTAATTAATATCTGAGGGTGTGTAATTATTTCCGGGTTAAATAAATCTGAGATTTCATAAACGAAAAAACCAATTTATCGGAATATAAACAACTAATGAATTCAGGCCCAAAAGGCTTGTTTACATCAAGGATAGGCAAACCTGCCTCACTTCCAATGTAGGCAATGCTGTCATTAACCTTAACATCTTTACATTTGCCGGCAGTCAAAAAAAATGGATGAGGAAAAGAGGGCACTAATAGAACCAAATGCGGCACCAACTATTGAAAGGATGAAAATGCTGAGGGAGTTCAATAAAATCGGTTGTAAGACTTCGGTTTTGTTTATGCCAATAATCCCATATATTTCTGACGGTGAAATAAACCTTGATGAAATATTCAGGCTCACCAAAGAGTATAACCTTGGCCCTATCAATGCCTGGCCGTTGCACCTGCGTGGAAAAACGAAGGGGGTTTTCCATTCATTTTTAAGAGGGCATTTTCCTGAACTTTTGCCGAGATATAAATCATTATATAAATACGGAAGTGTTTCTGATAAATACAGGGTTGGGCTGCAGAAGAGGGTCAGGGGGCTGAGGGACAAATATCAGTTATATTCGCAGTACAGGCCAACACAGCCGAAAAACATTGGGCCGGTCCAGCTTTCGCTATTTTAACTAAATATCTATGAGTCCGGTCTAAAAAGCCACGAATGCACGAATAATAAAATGCAATACTCTGATATTCAGTAATAGAAATTTCGCAAATAAGGAGCTTCGCACCTTTTTATACTTGATTCATCTATAATATAATAGTATGGGTCGGTTTCTGCGGCAGGGATTGGAGTGGTAGCTTGTTGAAATGGCGGCTGTAGTTTTTGTTGGTGGGCGGAGGCTGACGAATTCCGCACGTGCGGAACACGCACCACCTACAAAAACCAGCCGGCATGAGACAACTACAAACGGAAAGCCCGGTTGCCCAACTTTCATAGACACACTCTAATTAATTCAATAGCTTGGCTGGTATAAAAACTTTTCCCACTTTTGCGTTCCTTTCAAAATTTGATATTGATATGAATGAAATTTTACTTGCCATCGATGCTGTAATCCAGGGTTACAACGAGTATATTGGTGGTTACGCAGTACTTTTGATGCTAATCCCCACGGGGCTGTTTTTTATTTTCAAGCTGAGGTTTTTAAATGTAACCAGGCTTTGGCATTCAATTAGGGTGGTTGCCGGGAAGTATGACAAACCTGGGGACAAAGGTGACGTTAACCATTTTAAGGCCCTGACCACAGCTTTGTCGGCAACTGTTGGGACAGGGAATATCGTTGGTGTTTCGCTGGCCATTTATCTTGGTGGCCCCGGCGCGGTGTTCTGGATGTGGGTGACAGGATTTTTGGGCATGATATTGAAATATACCGAGTGTACTTTGTCGCACAAATACCGGGTCTTTAATTCTGATGGCTCCGTTTCAGGAGGGCCAATGTATTATATGGAGAATGGTTTGAAAAGTAAAATCGGGCCTTTTGCGAAAGTGCTGGCGGTAGTTTTTGCAGTGGCTGCAATATTATGCTCGTTAGGGACCGGTAATATGGCCCAGGCAAATTCTATGGCCGATGCACTCCTCTCAGGCTATGATATTCCGGTTTTATGGACAGGGCTGGTAATCACCGGTTTGGTTTTGTTAATAGTTGTTGGTGGCCTGAAACGAATTGCTGATGTTACTTCCAAGCTTGTTCCTTTTATGGCTGTAATGTATGTGGGCGCCGCATTAGTAATCCTGTTTATTCAATATCAGGAAATCCCAGCTGCTTTTTCGTTGATCGTTACCGATGCATTTACCGGAACTGCTGCAACCGGCGGTTTTGTTGGTTCTACATTTATGATGACCCTGATCTGGGGCGTGCGGCGGGGCCTGTTTTCCAATGAGGCCGGGCAGGGTTCGGCGCCCATTGCCCATGCCGCCGCCAAAACCGAATGGTCGGCCCGTGAGGGGCTAGTGGCATCCCTTGAGCCGTTGGTTGACACACTGATCATTTGCACACTAACTGCTTTGATGATAATACTTACCGGCTCCTGGAACGAAGATGGCGTGGTGATGGGCGTGAGAATGACAATCCGTGCCATGGAAATTGGCCTTGGCGAAATTGGTTTGCAATACATGGGTACACATATCGTTGCCATTGGGCTGATGTTGTTTGCGTTTTCAACTGTCATCAGTTGGTCGTATTATGGCACCCGCGCCGCGAATTACCTGTTCGGCGAAAAAGTGATCAAGCCCTACTATTATGTTTATGCTTTGTTTGTGTTTTTAGGTTCCATTTGGGAGATTGATATTGTGTGGCATTTTGTAGATATGGTGATCACCTTTATGACCGTCCCCAACCTGATTGCTATTTTAATACTTTCCCCCGTGGTGGTCAGCGAAACAAGTAAATACTTTAAAGCGATGAAAAAGGAAAAGCTGGAGAAGTTTAGGGAGGGGAAATAATTTGAAAATTTGAAAATGGGCAAATTTGAAAATGTAGAACATAATAATTATGAAATTTACCATAAAAATCCTCTTCATCCCTCTTTTTGTGATGTTTGGGTTTATTGCCCGGGCCAATGCAGGAAACCCCCAGTTTACCGAAGATATCCCGGTTGAAGATACATTATCCAAAACTAAGGGGCCTGATCTCACCATCAGCCAGATTATCAACAACACTTTTTCGCCTTTTGTAAATGCTTTGTCGGACGTGCTGTTTTGGGACCCGTTTTCTGCTGTTGGCGTTTACGATAAGGTGGTGAGGGACGAAACCGGAAACCCTGTGACAGATGAAAAGGGCGAAGTGGTTGAAGCCCCTCTGAAGTTCATTGTTTTATGGTTGATATTTGGAGGGCTGTTTTTTACCATTTTTTTGCGGTTTGTGAATATCCGGGGCTTTCGCCATTCCATCAACCTGATACGTGGAAAGTACGACAAGCCAGGCGACAGTGGCGAGGTCTCCCATTTCCAGGCGTTGACAACTGCACTTTCGGCAACAGTGGGACTGGGGAATATTGCCGGGGTGGCCATAGCAGTTGCCATTGGCGGGCCGGGGGCAACTTTGTGGATGATACTTGCCGGGTTGCTGGGCATGTCCTCAAAATTTGTGGAATGTACGCTGGGCGTGAAATACCGCAGGATTGACGCAAACGGTAACGTATCGGGCGGCGCAATGTATTATTTGCGTGATGGCCTGAAAAAGAAAAACCTTGGGGTGCTCGGCAATATCCTGGCAGTAACTTTTGCCTTCCTCGTTATTGGCGGATCGGTGGGTGGCGGAAACATGCTCCAGCTTGTGATTATTGGCGGTATAAAAAGTATTGCGAAGGTAACTTCCAAAGTGGTTCCGTTTATGGCCCTGCTTTATGTTGGCACTGCCCTGGTAATTATTGGCATGAACATAGAAAACACACCTCATGCACTGAGTTTGATTTTTAATGGCGCTTTTTCGCCCGGGGCCATGAAAGGTGGTTTTATCGGAGTTTTGATTTTCGGTTTTCAGCGTGGTGCTTTTTCCAATGAGGCCGGTATTGGTTCGGCGGCCATAGCCCATGCGGCGGCCAAAACTGACGAACCTGTTAGCGAAGGCATCGTAGCCCTGCTTGAACCGTTTGTAGATACTGTGGTCATCTGCACAATGACTGCGCTTGTAATTATCTTTACAGGGTTGTCGGAAGATACCATGGGCCTCCAGGGCGTGGAACTGACCTCGGCAGCCTTTGGGTCGGTATTTCCCTGGTTTCCGTTTCTGTTGTTGATAGCAGTTACTTTGTTTGCGTTTTCCACCCTCATCTCCTGGTCGTACTATGGCCTCAAGGGATTTGACTATCTATTTGGTGGCTTCAGCCAAAAATTGTTCAACACCCGCCGGGTATCCGATACCATCTATCAACTGATATTCCTGGCCGCCATCGTCATCGGGGCATCCTCGGCCCTTGACGTGGTAATGGACTTTTCGGATATGATGATCCTCTGCATGGCCTTACCTAATATAATCGGCCTGGTCATCCTTGCCCCTGAAGTGAAACGGGATATGAAATATTATTTCCAGAGGTTGAAGTCGGGGGAGATTAGGATGTATAAATAATTACGTCATAAAATACTGCTAATTATAAAATAAGCAGTAGTTTTTGCATAATTCAACAAGTCACCCCGTGAATTTAGTTGGGCAGTAGGGCAATCACCCGAAAACATTGGCCTGTGCTTAGGCATGGACAAAGGGATGCAAGCCCCGAAGAATGAGGGGATGGCGGCCCTGATTTCCACATCCACAAGTCACCCTATGAATTCTCTTGGGCAAGAGGGCAGCCATTCAAAAAAATTGTCCTGTGCTCAGGCATTATTCACGGGGTGACTACTATCCCGGTAACAAATCACCTCGTGAATTCTTTTGAGCAGTAGGGCAATTACTTGAGAATATTTGCCTGTGCCTGGGCATTATTCACGGGGTGACTACTACCGTGGTTGGAAATCCTTTCACGGTATTAGTAGGATTTGCCAAAATCCAGTTTGTTTATGTCTTTATCACTGCGAACAGTTGTAAAGATTGTTAATGGTTTTGTAATATCGCACCACAAAAGTGTATATTTGTGGTGCGATTTAACAATAAGACTGCGAATGAAAAAGGTACTTGAAAAACTGTTTAATGATAATATGGGGTTTCTTACATCTGCCCAGATGCGGGGTTCTGCTTTCCGATATCATCTTAACAAGATGATAGCTTCGGGCCAGGTGTATAAAGTCAGGCATGGGTTATACGTGCACACTGATTATCAGCAATACGATGAAAGGGTAATGGTGGCAGAGATGGTCCCCAGTGGGGTATTTTGCCTATTTACTGCCTGGCATATTTATGAACTTACCACTACTGTAAGCTATCAGTACCACATGGCTGTTCCCCGATCGACAAAAATAAACCCGGCACCATACCCACCTGTCGCTTTGTATTATTTGAGTGAAAAAGTTTACAAATTGGGGATAGATGAAATACAATTTAATGGTAAGATTGTGAAATGCTATAATAAAGAACGTTCGGTATGCGATGCTGTAAAATTCCGTAATAAAACGGGTGAGGATATTATGCAGGAGGTTATAAAAAATTACATGAAGATGAAAGACAAAAATTTCGATATGTTGCTGAAATATGCAAAGATACTTAGGGTAGAAAAATTAATGCAACCATATTTAAAAGCTTTGATATGAACGTGGCTGCATCAATAAGGGCCAGGTTAACTAATATATCCAGAAATGAAAATATTGCTTTTCAGGTTATAATAGTCAGGTATTTGCACGAGCGGCTGTTATATCGTTTGTCCCGCTCTCGTTTCGTAAATCAGTTATATCTTAAAGGAGGGAATCTGCTATATATTCTGCAAGGGATTTCTACACGTCCTACTGTAGATGTTGATTTTTTGGGACATTCCCTGAGTGGAGAACCCACCAGTATTAAAAACATGATGGAAGAGATAGCAAGTATATCTTGTAATGATGGGGTATGGTTTGATACCCGAAACATATTTATCGAGCGACTTACAGGGCAAAATCTTTATAGCGGAATTCGTTTAGTGTTTCCTGCAGGATTCCACACCATCAAACAAAACCTTCAAATAGATATTGGTTTTGGCGACAGGGTAATCCCTAATCCTGTTAGGTTGAATTTTCCGGTATTACTGGATGATTTACCTGTTCCGGAAATATTGGCCTACACCCCCGAAACCGTAATTGCAGAAAAGTTTCATGCAATGATTGAGCTTTCAGTCTTTAACAGCCGCATGAAGGATTTTTTTGATGTATATCAATTGTTGGAAACAGAACAATATGATATTGTTTACAGATGAATTTGCCAACGACACCCAACGAAACCGCGCCTGGCAGGCGTTCCTGAAAAAGATAAACAGGGATGCTTCTCTCCAATTCCCACAGGTCATGAAAGAGATTACCCGTGTAATGAAACCAATTTGTGGTTTTCTTCCTACAGGGACAACCCAACAAGTCGCCCCGTGAATAATAGGGCTATCACCCGAAACTTTTGGCCTGTGCCTCGGCATTATTCACAGGGT
>NIVA01000045.1 GCA_002254335.1 Bacteroidetes bacterium 4572_114
AGGAAATTATTCTATCCCCGGCAACATAGGTACAAACACAAACCCCCCATGATATTCTTCATCAAATTCGGTTTCGGAAA
Source organism: Bacteroidetes bacterium 4572_114 (assembly GCA_002254335.1). Classification (GTDB taxonomy): domain Bacteria; phylum Bacteroidota; class Bacteroidia; order Bacteroidales; family 4484-276; genus 4484-276. The sequence goes on from NIVA01000045.1 coordinate 81, forward strand.
TCTTTATCAGCCTCACCATAGTTTGATGGCCCCCTTTGCCAACCGGTGCAACCAGGTTCCCACCAACTTTCAATTGCATTTTTAGCTCATCAGGGATTTTTGGTACTGCGGCCGTAATAATTATCCTGTCGAAAGGGGCAAATGTTGGAAGGCCTTTATACCCGTCCCGGTTGAAAACCTTTGCCTTAAAGCCATATTTATTAAAAAATTTACTTACCGATTTAAACAAGTTAATTTGTCTCTCTACAGTAAACACCTTTGCGCCCATTTCCAGTAAAACGCTTGCCTGGTACCCTGACCCTGTCCCAACTTCAAGCACTTTCATCCCCTTTTCAACCTGCAAAAGTTCACTTTGGAAGGCAACAGTGTAGGGCTGCGAAATGGTTTGCCCCGATCCGATTGGAAAAGCCTTGTCCTGATAGGCAAATTCAAGGAAGGATGAATCCATGAAAATATGCCTGGGCACATTGCCAATGGCTTTCAGCACATTTTCGTCACTGATGCCCCTGTCTTTCAAACCATTTACCAATAGTTTCCTCAATCCCTGATGTCTGTATGTGTCAATCATTTTTTTCTGTTTTTATAACTTCCAAATTTTAAATAATTCTTCAAATCCCCCATCCCCCCCTGTCCTCCGTGGCCCCCGATTGCCGAAGCCTTGGCGAAAGCTGTTCGCGAAGGTGGATCACCCCACCGCTCCACCAACCATAGGCAGCCCACATGGGCACCCCAACTCATCCTTTTCCTCATTTGGCGAAATTAATAAAAGCTTAGGTTCACATACTCAATGGGATGCTAATAATTTGATTTTTTTGTTTTATGTTGTCATCGAATTGATCGAATTACACAAATTTTGCAGGTAATTCATTCCATCTCTACATTTTTCCAATGCGCCCTATACCCTTATTTCCAATACTCCATTCCTCCATTCCTCCATTCCTCCATTCCTCCATTTTTCCATTTTTCCAACTTTCCATTATTCCCCACCTATCAGGACTAAAATAATTTACATTTGCAAAAAATTCATAACTATGCTAAAAATTGGTGTTTTGGGTGCTGGCCACCTCGGTAAGATCCATATTAAATGTATTAAAGAGATCGATAAATTTGACCTGGTCGGGTTTTACGATCCCAACACTGAAACAGCGGCAAAAGTTGCTGCCGAATTTGGGCTAAAAAGGTTCGATACCCTTCACGGGATAATTGATGCCGTGGATGTGGTGGATATTGTAACACCTACCATTTCGCATTTCGATTGTGCCTCCGAGTCCCTCAAGAAATCTAAACATGTTTTTATAGAAAAACCAATTGTTGCCTCTCCCGAAGAAGCACGTGAACTGATAAAAATTTCGGAAGAGGCCGGTGCAAAGGTGCAGGTAGGCCATGTTGAAAGGTTTAACCCGGCTTTCCTTGTGGCACAGCCTGTTATTGATAATCCGATGTTTATCGAAACACACCGCCTGGCACAGTTTAACCCACGTGGGACCGATGTGCCGGTAATCCTCGATTTAATGATCCACGACATAGATATTGTGTTGAGCGTGGTGAAATCAAATGTTAAAAAGATCAGTGCAAGTGGTGTGCCCATAATTAGCGATACGCCCGATATTGCCAACGCCCGGATTGAATTTGATAATGGTTGTGTGGCCAATCTCACGGCCAGCCGCATCTCGTTGAAAAATATGAGAAAATCAAGGTTTTTCCAGCGGGATGCTTACATTTCGGTCGATTTTCTGGAGAAAGAGGTTGAGATAGTAAAGATGAAGGACATCGATGCCGAACCAAACGATCCGTTTGCCATGGTGCTGGACCTTGGGGAAGGCAAAGGCAAGAAAGAGATTATGATGGACAGGCCAAAGATAGGGCCTATAAACGCCATAAAAACCGAACTGGAAAAGTTTGCCGAAGCCATACTTGAAAATACCGTTCCCGCAGTTACTATAAACGATGGCTATATGGCGTTGGATGTGGCCTACAGGATTTTAGGGAAAATTACAATATAAAATTCGTAGTTTCGTTCACCTTTTCAAAATTTTATCAAGACCGGCCCATGAGAAAATTGTTATTAATATCGATATTCATATCACTACTTATTGTAACCGGTATTTTCTCCTGTAAAAAAAGTGACCTGAAACCTGGTGTCCCGGCTTTTATCCAGGTCGATACCATTACTTTTCAAACCTTGTATGTTGACCAGGGGACATCAGTACAGAAAATAACGGATGTGTGGGTGTTTGCCGATGACCAGACCATTGGTGCCTTTGAAATGCCATGTACCGTGCCCATACTTAAAGACGGGCCAGGTAAATTAAGGCTCGAAGCAGGGATTAAACTTAATGGGATAGCCTCCACAAGGGTGCCCAACCCTTTTTTTAAACCTATAATAATTGAGGGTTTTGATTTTGTTCCAGATAGTACGGTAACCGCAAATTTTGGCACTGAATATTATGAGACCGTTGAGTTTATCTGGATGGAAGATTTTGAGGGAAATTCAATTTCCATCGACACTACCTCAAAAAGCACTGTAAATATGGAGCTTACCGAACCGGGGACATCCGAAACTTTTCAGGGCGGCCATTCCGGGATAATCGTGCTCGATAGCACCAACAATTATTACGAAGCTGCTTCTTATGAAGCTTTTGACCTGCCAACCGACGGATCACCTGTTTTTTTGGAAATGAATTACAAATGCAACAACATGCTTGTAATTGGTATATTTGCCCAGGACGCATCTCAAATTATTCAGGACGCGGTGATTTACCTCAACCCCAGCGATGATTGGAATAAAATTTATATCAACCTCACAAATAAGCTAAAAGAATATTCTAATGCACTTGATTTTAAAATATTTTTTGGTGCCATTTACGACACTCCCGACGAACAAGCTGTGATATTGTTGGATAACATTAAGTTAATGTACCGATAGTTTTTTTTATGAACAGACAATTACAACGTATCAGATATATTTTTGCCGACTGGGTATCGGCCGTGGTTGCATGGACATTGTTTTTTATGTACAGGAAATTTTCTGTGTTGCCCGATCATTTTTCCCTGGTTGAAGTGTTTACAGATGTAAAGTTTTATTTTGGTATAATAATAATCCCGCTTTTTTGGCTAATCCTGTACGTGATTGCCGGATATTATCGTAAGGTTTTCAGAAAATCCAGGGTCAAGGAACTGTCACAAATTTTTTCAACTACTATCGTTGGTGTCACTATCATCTTTTTTACGTTGATACTTGATGATGTTGTGGTTTCATATCGTTCGTATTTGCAATCCTTTCTGGTTCTGTTTGGGCTGCAATTTGTGATAACAGCGGTGTCCCATCTTGTTATCACCACCCGCACAGTAAAAAAAGTGCACAATAAAATCATCGGGTTTAATACTGTTATTGTTGGCAGCAGCGATAATGCGGTTAAAATGTTCCTCGACCTCGATAAGCAGTTTCCATCGTCGGGGAATAAGTTTATTGGTTTTGTTAATGCTAAGAAATATGACCAATATAAGCTTGCCGAATATTTGCCACATCTTGGGTATTATAAGGATTTGCCCTCTATTATCAAGGATAATTCAGTTGAGGAGGTAATTATTGCTGTGGAGAGGTTGGAACATGAACTGGTTGAAAATGTGATAGCAGAAGTGGAAAATACGACTGTCGTAATAAAGATCATCCCCATTATGCAGGATTTCCTTATGGGGGCCGTAAAAACCACGGCAATATTTGGGGAGCCGCTCATCCAGGTTTCGCCTGATTTAATGCCAGCCTGGCAGGAATCGCTCAAAAGGTTGATCGATATTGTTGCTTCACTTGTCGCCGTTACGCTTTTATTGCCTGTGTACGCCTTTCTGGCCATTGGTGTGAAAAGGTCATCCAATGGGCCGATATTTTATTCCCAGGAGCGGATAGGTTTGAACGGCAAGCCTTTTAATATCCATAAATTCCGATCGATGTATATTGGGGCAGAGAAAGGCACACCACAGTTATCTTCTACAAACGACAACAGGATTACCCGTTTCGGGAAGATGATGCGCAAACTTCGCTTAGATGAGACCCCACAGTTTTATACCGTGCTTAAGGGCGATATGTCGCTGGTCGGCCCACGTCCCGAGCGTCAGTTTTTTATCGACCAGATTATGAAAAAAGCCCCGCATTATCGTTTGTTGCAACGGGTTAAGCCAGGCATTACCTCCTGGGGCCAGGTTAAATTTGGCTACGCCTCCAATGTTGATGAAATGATAAAACGCCTTAAATTCGATATCCTCTATGTTGAAAATATGTCGCTGGCCATGGATTTCAAAATCATGGCCTACACCATCATCATCGTACTGCAGGGAAGCGGGAAGTAGTGGGGGATGGAAGGTTGGAGGAATGGAGGGATGGAAGGATGGAAGACTGGAGGAATGGAAGGATGGAAGACTGGAAGAATGGAAACCTGACAGAGTTCACAGAACCTGTCAGAGTTTAACCAAACATCAGAGATTAACAAATGACCAATTTTAATAACCGGATCAGCATACTTTTTTTTGTTTTAGCAACCACTTTTTTTTCTGTTCAGCATACTTCTTTATTGGCCCAACAAACTCTCCGCCCTTTCCAATACGGAGAAAAACTTCACTATAAAGTTTCTTACAACTGGGGGCTGGTTTGGGTAGATGCCGGCAAGGTCGTTTTTGAGGTTGAAAGCCTGACGTATGGCGACAGGCCGGCTTATCGTTTTAAAAGTTTCGGACGGTCATTAACCTCCTACGATTGGTTTTATAAAGTACGCGATTATTTCGAATCCGTTGCCGATGCCGAGGGTTTTTATCCTTATTGGTTTACACGTAAAACCCGGGAAGGCAGTTATGAGGTTAATAATAAGTATAACTTCGATTACGAAAACAACCGCATCATTTCCCAAACACAAAATTCAAACAGGCCTTTCTCTGAAGATACACTCTCCTTTGAAGGTCTTGTCCTGGATGTGCAAACAGCAGTTTACTACTTTCGCACACTCAATTTTTCAATTATGAAAGAAGGGGAAAAGATTCCTTTCAGAATGATTATTGATGGGGAGGTTTTTAATTTGTATGGACATTACCTGGGCAAAGAAATCATCGAAAATTATGATGGACAGGTTTATCGTTGTCATAAATTCTCGGCCTCTTTGGTTGAAGGTACCATTTTTAGTGGTGGCGAGGACTTGTTTGTCTGGCTTACCGATGACAAAAACCAAATACCACTCCTCGTGGAAGCTAAAATTTTGGTGGGTTCAGTAAAGGCTTATTTTACAAATGGGGAGAATATTTTATACCCAAAGGAATCGTTGGTGGAGTGATAACGCTGGGTGTTAGTGATATCATCCCTTCCCTGCTGTTTCCAGTTTCCAATTCCTGACGTTTCCAAGTCCATGCGGACGTTGGAAAGTCGGGGGAAAACCCCTCCAACAAAACTTTCCATTCCCGCACGTGCGGGATAGGACATGGAAACGTTAACTCATTAACTCACACAAAATCATTCTTCTAAAATCCTGCCCATCGTTCCTGCCACTATTTCTATGGTAAAAGTTTTTGCAGGTGGTTCATTTTCTTCAAACTTCCTGTGGTAAATTAGGTTTAATGACGTTTGGCCGGCTGCAATAGTTTGAAATTCAAAGGTGTATTTTCCATCTGAACCGGGTTTGCCATCATCGGGCTCAAACCTGGCTTCACCAATTTGTTTAATAATCGATGCTTCAAAAGAGGCCACTTCCCAAATATAACCTGTTGTTGGGTTTCCTGTCAGTTCAACCTCAAACGGATCATCAATCCCAAGGTTTATTGTTGTGCCATTATCTTCTTCAGTAAAAGGCTTAACACAGGATGTGATGAAAATACTGAAAAGCAATACAATAATTAAGGTGGATGTTTTATGTTTCATTTTTAAGATAAATATGGTACTGTCACTAATTTATGGAACAATAATGAGTCCGGTCTAAAAAGCCACGAATGCACGAATGATAAAATGCAATACTCTGATATTCAATAGTAATAATTTCACAAATAGGGTACTTCGCACCTTTTTATACTAGACTCAATAATATTATGCCCTACAATTATAAGGTATCCACTTGGACTCCCAACACCCGTCACCCGTCACCCGACATCCGACATCCGGCACCCGTCACCCGACACCTGACCTCCTATCCCTAAAGTATTTCATTCACCAGCTTCGAGGCATCTTCCAGTGCAATGGCCGAATGTACTTTTAACCCTGATTCATCTATTAACTGCTTGCCTTCTTCGGCGTTGGTGCCCTGGAGCCTGACGATAATAGGAATATCAATATCGCCAATATTTTGGTATGCATCAACAATGCCTTGTGCCACGCGGTCGCAGCGGACAATCCCACCAAAGATATTCACAAGGATGGCCTTCACATTGGGGTCTTTCAGGATAATCCTAAAAGCTTCCTCCACCCGTTTTGCATTTGCCGCCCCCCCCACGTCCAGGAAGTTGGCAGGTTCGCCGCCCGACATTTTTATCATGTCCATTGTGGCCATGGCCAATCCGGCGCCATTCACCATACAACCTACATTTCCATCAAGCTTTACATAATTCAGGTCGTAGCGGCTGGCTTCCACTTCAATGGGGTCTTCTTCGTTCAGGTCGCGCATGGCCAGTATGTCGCGGTGCCTGTAAAGCGAATTGTTGTCGATCACAACTTTGGCGTCCACGGCAAAAATCCGATTGTCTGAGGTTTTTACCACCGGATTGATCTCGAATAGTGAAGCGTCACTGCCTTCATAAGCTTTGTAAAGTGCCACTGCAAATTTCACCATGTTTTTAAATGCAGTGCCGCTTAATCCAAAATTGAAAGCAATTTTCCGGGCCTGGAAACCTTGAATTCCTACTGTTGGATCAATTTCCTCAGTAAAAATCTGATCTGGTGTTTCTTCGGCCACAGCTTCTATGTTCATCCCGCCCCTGGGCGAATACATGATCATGTTCCTTCCGGTTTTTCTGTTGAGCAACACACTCATGTAATATTCCAGGATTTCCGAGCTGCCTGGAGAGTACATATCCTCCTGGATCAATACCTTCCTTACAAGTTTTCCTTCGGGTGGGGTTTGTGGGGTAACAAGGTGCATGCCTATGATCTGGTCAGCTATTTTTTCCACATCATCTAAACTTTTTGCCAACTTTACACCTCCGCCTTTGCCTCTTCCGCCTGCGTGTACCTGGGCTTTTACCACCCACATTTTTGTACCGGTTTTGGTTTGTAAAGTTTTTGCCGCTTCAACTGCTTGCTCGGGCGATTCGGCAACAATGCCCTGGGGGACTGCAACGCCATATTGGGCTAAGATGGCTTTTCCCTGATGTTCGTGTAGATTCATTTATTTGGTTTTTTATTTGTTTAATTGTTCGGTTAGTAGGAATGTGAAAATGTTTTAATGCTTCAATGCTTCAATGTTGAGCGTAGCGAAATCCCGCAAATGCGGGGCTTCAATGCTTTAATGTTGGGTAAAAATATGAGAAGGTTATTTGTTTTCTTTAATCAATACTCAGGTTTATCAGTATCTACCACCTAAACACCTAACCTGGACGAGCCAGAACCAAACAGGAATAATCTTTTGTAGAAAGCTTAAAATCCTAAACTCAAAACCCAAAATAATTCTCAAAATCCAAATTTTTAAATGTTCAAAGTACTCCATTATAACGAAAGGCTTAAAGTTAGCTATTTGAATATTTGGATTTTAGTCATCCATACGGACAAGTTTTGAATTTATTTTGGATTTTGATATTTGCTTTTTGGATTTATTAAAGTCCTGCCAAAAAAAACACGAACATTATTGATAAGATACTAAACACAAAAACACCTAAACACAAAAAACACCTAAACACCTAAACACAAAAACACCTAAACACATTTACACCTCAACACATTCCCTCACAGTTTTAAAGGGCGCAAAAGTATCATTTTTTAGTATTGATAAAAACTTGCACACATTATACTAAATCCGAAACTTGAACGCTAATGATTAAAATTTTACTTTAAGTCTGGTTAATACAATAAATTTGCGGATATACCCCCTGGATGAAACGGATTAGTATTTTAACAATTTTTACATTTTTGCTGGCGTTAACGGTAGCTGCGGCTACCAGAAACCCCAACAAAACGGCTTATGCCAACAGAATATCAAGCCCTCCAAAAATTGATGGTGTCCTGGATGATTATTGCTGGGAAACCACAGAGGCTATTAGTGGCCTTACACAATTTGACCCTGATTATTCCAGGCCGGCATCTCAAAAATCCTTTGTGTATATTGTTTATGATGATGAAGCAATTTATGTGGGGGCACTTTTGCACGACACGGCCCCCGACAGTATCTTGACCCAGTTTGGGAACCGTGATGATGGGGGTTTGAATGCGGATTGGTTTGGGGTTGAGTTTGATACCTATTTCAACCAAATGGATGCATATTCTTTTAAAGTTACGGCTTCGGGGGTACAGATCGATAGTCGTTACCGCGACCATACTTTTGATGCAGTTTGGCAAAGTGCCGTTAAAATAACTGATGAAGGTTGGGTGGCAGAAATGAAGATACCTTACTCGGCAATCCGTTTTCCGAATGAGGACGAGCAGGTTTGGGGAGTGCAGGTTTTAAGGAATATCAGGAGGAACCGTGAAACTGATATGTGGGCACTGGGGGTAAAAGGTGCCCCAAATCAAATGGTTTACTGGGGCACATTAAATGGGCTGGCCAACATAAAACCGCCTATCAGGTTATCCTTAAGCCCATATTTTTCATTGTCAGGTCAACACGATCAGCGGATTGAGGATAAAGCCAATCAGTTTTCCTATTCATTTGGAGGAGGTGCTGATATAAAATACGGCATCAACGAAAGTTATACCCTCGACATGACCCTGTTCCCTGATTTTAGCCAGGTTAAATCAGACGATAAAGTGAAAAATCTTAGTGCCTTTGAAACAGTTTATGCCGAACATCGGCCATTTTTTAAAGAAGCTGTTGACCTTTTTAGAAAAGGGGGGTTGTTTTATTCGAGGCGTATCGGGGGGACACCGAAACACTTTTATGAAGTCAACGACCTGATCGACACCAATGAATTTATTATAGATAACCCTTCCCAGGCCAAATTGCTGAATGCGTTAAAAGTGTCGGGCAGGAACAACCATGGG
>NIVA01000230.1 GCA_002254335.1 Bacteroidetes bacterium 4572_114
CACAGAGTTCGGCTCATTCGACATTTTTGCCATTACCCCCGAGTATTATTATGTGGAGTCGCTCAACCTGGCGGAAGGCAGCCGTTACATCAACGACAACGATGTTGAAGGATACCGGAAAGTGGTATCGTTGGGCAAGGTTGTAAAGGAAGCCCTTTTCAAAGGTGAGGACCCATTAGGGAAATATGTAAAAATCAATGGTGTCCCCTTCAAGGTTGTCGGCCATTTTGATGACCCGGGCGGCGACCGCGACGTATCAAGGGTGTATATCCCAGTAACCACGGCACAGCGGGTTTTCAATATGGGGAACCGCATCCGTAATGTGTGCCTTATGTTAGATAATGCAACCTCCGCGGAAAGCCAGGACGTGTTGGAGGAGGCCAAAACTTTATTGGCACAAAAATATAAGTTCGATGCAAAAGACCCGAGGGCACTGTTTACCTATAATTCCATCGAACAATTTCAGCAATTTATGGATTTGTTTGCGGGCATCAGGTTATTTATCTGGATCATTGGCATCGGGACCATCATTGCAGGTATTGTGGGTGTAAGCAATATTATGATGATAGTAGTTAAAGACAGGACAAAAGAGATATATCGGGCTGGTGATGGGTGTAGGGCTGCTGGAACTGGTATCCAGTGTGCTGCCACCGGGAGATTATTTTGCCAATCCCGAAGTGGATTTCAATATTGCAATTGGCGCCACCGTAATATTAATAATCTCAGGTGCCATTGCCGGCCTTGTCCCGGCACGAAAAGCCGCCGCAGTCAGGCCGGTGGAAGCGTTGAGGGATGAGTAGGGGAAATGGAGTGGTGGAGGAATGGAAGAATGGAAAGATGGAGGAATGGAAGAATGGAAAGATGGAGGAATGGAAGAATGGAAAGATGGAGGAATGGAGTGATGGAGTAGTGGAGTGATGGAGTAGTGGAGGAATGGAGGAATGGAGTGATGGAGTAGTGGAGTGATGGAGTGGCGAAAACCTGACAGAGTCCGACGCAGGAGGTCCTGTCAGAGTTTGATTGAAAATGGAAAAATGGAAGATTGGAAAATTGGAGCGAAACTTGAAACTTCAAACCTGAAACGCAAAGAACTGAGGGCTAAGAGCAAAGCGAAAAAAGCCAGGGGCAACCCAACAAACCTGAAACCTGTCTGCCCGCCGTAGCGAAGCGAAGGAGGGAAACTTGAAACTTGCGAAGCGAAGCAAGGAAGAACAAGCTGCGTACTTTCTTCACTGCCTTTGGTGTGTTTTGGGGCATTTTTATGCTCATCATTATGCTTGGTTCTGGTACAGGGTTAAGAAACGGGGTAAATTCCGGGTTTGGCGACATGGCCACTAACAGCATGTTCATCTGGACGCAAAGGACCACTGAAGCTTACAAAGGATTTCCACGGGGCAGGTTTTACAATTTCAATAATACCGATACACAAGCCCTGATCGATAACATTCCTGAAATTGAATATATAGCCCCACGCATCAGGGGGCACAGCAGGACCGGAGACAACAATACTGTTAGGGGCGAACGCACCGGTAGTTTTAGGATACAGGGCGACTATCCCGAATATAACCTTATTGATCCGGTTGAAATCATCAGTGGCCGTTTTATTAACAAGCTCGACATTGAGTACAAAAGAAAGAATATTGTTATCGGTGAACGGGTATTTCAGGAATTGTTCGATCGTGATGAAGATCCTATCGGCCAGTACATCAGGGTATCGGGTGTATATTTTAAGGTTGTGGGCATGTTCAGGTCGAAAAAAGGCGACCGGCAGGCCGAATTTGAAAATCAGCAGATTTGTATGCCTTTTACCACTTTACAACTCACTTACAATTATGGGGATGTGGTGGGCTGGTACTCAATCACGGCCACGCCCAATGTTAGTGTTTCGGTGGTTGAAGAAAAAGCAAAAGACCTGCTGAGGAAACGTCATAGTATTTCCCCTACAGATGAACGCGCCATTGGCTCGGCAAATGTTGAGGAGGAATTTAATAAAATGACCAACCTTTTCAGGGGAATAAATGGATTGATCTGGATTGTAGGGATTGGGACACTTTTGGCCGGCATAGTTGGTGTGAGCAATATCATGATGATAATCGTAAAGGAGCGGACCCAGGAAATCGGGATTCAGAGGGCTATTGGCGCAACACCATTTGATATTACAAAACAAGTTATCACCGAGTCGGTTTTTTTAACTGCAATAGCAGGATATGTTGGCCTGGTAATCGGGGTCGGGATAATCGAAGCAGTGAATTATGCTTTAATACAAATGCAGGTATCTTCGGATATGTTCACCAATCCATCAGTTGATTTTGATGTGGCCATAAAAGCTTTGCTGGTGTTAATTGTGAGTGGTGCTTTAGCAGGATTGATCCCGGCAAGACGGGCCGTGAGCATCAAACCGATAGATGCGCTGAGGGATGAGTAGTGGGGGAATAGAAGGATGGAGGGATGGAGGAATGGAAAGATGGAAGGATGGGGGAATGGAGTGGTGGAGTGGTGGAGTGATGTAAGAAGTCAGATGTTTGATGTTTGATATGAGATTTGCCTCACACAGATCAAAGATCGCACATCGGACATCGGATATCTGATTCTTGTTAAGAAAACTGAAAGAGTCCAACGCAGGAGGTCCTTTCAGAGTTGAACAGATTTACAAAGAAGTTGAAATAGAGTACCGGGAAGGAAATCCTGTAAAAGTTGAAAAGGAAACATAATTAATAGAAAACAATCAAAATATTTGAAAACAATAAAAATCTAAATACAATGAAAACATTTTTTAAAATCTTTTTTGGGGTCGTAATCCTCGGCGTGTTTGTTTACACCATTTTCTTTCTGTATCAAAAATCACAGGCAAAACCTATTGTTTACCAAACCACAACACCCTTCACAGAAACAATAATCAAAAAAACTGTGGCCACCGGGTCAGTAGTCCCCCGTAAAGAAATTGCCATCAAACCACAAGTTTCCGGTATCATCGACATCATTTATGTGGAAGCCGGCGACATGGTCACAAAAGGCGATTTAATTGCCAAGGTCAGGATCATCCCAAACATGGTGAACCTTAACAATGCCGAATCCCGTGTGAAACAGGCCAGGATTTCAATTCGCGATGCACAGGCCGATTACGACCGGCAAAAAGAACTGTTTGATGGCGATGTGATAGCAGCGGCCGAATTTCAGGATGCCGAAATCGCATTTAACCAGGCACAGCAGGAACTGGAAGCCGCCGAAAACAATTTACAATTGATAAAGGAAGGTCAAACTAAAAACACCGGCGAAACCACAAACACCCTGATACGCTCCACTATCGACGGCATGGTGCTGGATGTTCCCGTAAAAGAGGGCAATTCGGTAATCGAGTCCAACACCTTCAATGACGGCACCACCATTGCCAACATTGCCGATATGGGCGAAATGGTATTCGAAGGCAAGGTGGACGAAACGGAAGTGGGCAAGATTGACAATTTATGTTGAGGTTGAAACCGAACCACAAATTTTTGAAAAACGATATATCGAAACCGGCCTGTCCGATGGGATTAACATCGAAGTTATTTCCGGCCTCAGCATGGAGGATAAGATAAAGAGCGGCACAGTGCAACCGTAAGAATTGATTTATGATTGATGATTTACGATTGTTGATTTATGATTTATTAAAGCTCGTCAACATAAGATTGTTTTGCTTTCGATTTTGCCGTATATTTTTTATATTATAGAGTCCTATCTAAAAACGAAGTTTTTGAAAATTCGCGAAATTTTATTGTTTTCAAACACATTATTACGAGGTAATTAGAAAAACATATTAGCGCATTAGCGGCTAAATATAGCTTTTTAGACCGGACTCATTATATTTTACGAAAGAAATAAACCAATCCAAGGGAAATGTTAATTTGATTATACATTGCATTCGCCGTATTGTTGGGGACACCAAAAAGGAAATTCTCGTCGGTAGGCTCCGACAGGTTCACAAATTGCAGGGTGTTTTTATGAAACCCAAAAGCATAATCACCACCGATGCTCAGTTCAAATTTCTCTAACCGCCACACAACACCAGTTGTTAAATGATAAATATTCCAATATGTTATCCCGGGATAATTGCCGTCAAAAACATTAATTTCATTCCTGTCCAGTGGGTTAAAATCCGTCCTAAAACCCCCGATAAATTCAAACTTGTCCGAAAAATGGTGTTGCACTGCAATTGCCAAATTTACAACTGATTTTTGGGCCAGCATCATATTGGTAAATCCATTTATACGCTCATCAATAAATTCGGGGAGATCATCATCCTTACTTAAATTAGGTAAAATCGCATATTTTCTAATCCTGGAAAAAACTGAAATTTTTCCGTACAATGAGGTATTTTTTGTCAGGGGATACTCAATTCCAATATCGATTATCAAAGGTGATTTATACACCGATTTTACCTTGCTGCGCCAGGTAGTTACCTTGTAATCCAGGGTATCGCTAACTTCATTATCTATCTCTACTACCCTTTTAAAATCTGACTTTGAGGCAAAGCCAATATTAATCCTTGGTGTTGTTACGGCCAGTCCGAATTTCAATTTATTATACTGCCAGCTCGCCCCCAAAATAAATAACCACCCAAAATTTTTGTAGCCCAATTCTTCCTCAAGGCCTGAGGTTGCCAATGGTGCAAACAAAATCCCCCCATCTCCCGGATATACATCGGCCGACTGCGACTTAAAATAACTCTGGTTACGGTAAGTGATAAATGTAGATATCCCCAACCCCAGGTTTGGGCCTACTTTTTTTCCATATCCAAACCCGCCCCAATCTTCTTTAATCTTATTATAGTACCTGTAAGTCCCAATAAAAAATTCATCCCCTGCAAGTGATGGGATTACATCATAACCGATGTCATTTTTTATAGAAGTCCTGATTTTGGTATTATGCCTGTTGATAATGGCAAAAGTTAAACTGATGGGCAATTCCGGGACTTTCTGTACGAAAGAGAATATCTGAGAAAAACCATCAACCATTGTCGATTTCAAATCCAAACCTTCACCGGCCCCGTTGGTTATATCTAACGCACTCAGAAAATAACCGTTGCTTGAAAATGAGAGACTGGAATTTTCGACATAAGCCAATCCTGCAGGGTTATAATAAATGGCCGAATTATCGTTTACCCCGGCAGTTACAGCTCCTGACAGCATGCTCGACCGCGAGTCAACTCCATTCATCCAATAATTAAATTCCTGACCAAATCCAGATAACATTGTTCCGGTAAGGAGTAAAATCAGCAGATATTTTAAAGTGTCGTTTTTCATATTTTAGTCATCGCAAATCTAACATAATTCAAGTAACTTCAATTACAATGGGCAAAATAAATCAAATTTGAGTAATTTTGAAGAGTCTATCCAAAAATTAAAAATCATGAATATTTTTCCTGATCTGATAAAAAATCTTCCCGAAGCCGACATCAGCTTTCACGGGATCAAGGGATGGCTCTCCCAGGCCGATGAGCATCAAATTGTATTTATGGAAATCGAACCAATCGGCAAAGTACCGGAACATACACACAGTGCCCAGTGGGGAATTGTGGTTGATGGAGAGATGAAACTGACCATAGGTGGGATAACAAAAACCTACAAAAAAGGGGATTCCTATTTCATTCCTGAAGGTGTAATACATTCAGCCGAATTTAAAACTAAAACCCGGGTTATTGATTATTTTGATGAAAAGGAGAGGTATAAGAAAAAACAGATTTAAGGTCAAACCGGAAAGCTGTCAGACAGTTTCTTATGAACAGCCCAATCGGCTTTATGGACATTCACGAAATTATAAGCGTAACTGTCTGACAGCTATCTCCCCAAGGCAGAGGCTTAAACATTCTTGTATTGCAAAGGCTGACATAACAGCGGCTTCCCCAGGTATATTTGACTGAGACCTAATTACCTTTTTATTCGGACACCAAAAAAATATTTTGTAACCTTGTAAAAGAATATTCATTGAGACGATAAGATTAATAAACAATGATTGAACGTCATATAAGAAAAGACAAGCTTTAAGAACAAGGAAACGATTTTGCATATTGGCAAACCCAATCTTACCAAAAACGATTGGAAACTATTGAAGAGATACAACATGAATATATAATCTGGAAATATGATACCTACCCGGGATTTCAAAGAGTTTATAGAATTATTAAACGAAAAGATTTAGCTGACCTGGATAATTTGGAAGCAAAATAGGATTGTTATCTGATTGTCAATTTTAAAAACTCATCCCGAAAGCTTTCGGGATGAGTTTAGGTATTGTAGTTAAGGTGATTACAAGACGTTCCCAACAACTCAGTATGTGTTGAGCTATCTGGTATTGATTTCATTGAATAGTTGTTCTATTAGCAGCTAAACCCGTACCGGGTTTTTGTTACTGCATTGGAAATCATAAAACTACAATACCACAACCCGTACCGGGTTACAAACACATTGATTTGAAATCAACAAATGAATGTACAAAAGTTTATTGAAAAATGCGCCAGAGGCACTGCTATGGAGGGACGAAAAAGAAAAACCCAATCAACTTTAAGGACATTCACGAAATTATAAGCATAACTGTCTGACAGCTATCTCCCCAAGGCAGAGGCTTAAACATTCTTGTATTGCAAAGGCTGACATAACAGCGGCTTCCCCAGGTATATTTGACTGAGACCTAACGGGACGAAAGCGTTTTCGAGCACATGCCTTTAAATATGTCAAATTAAAAACCTTGCCACCAATCCGTTTGCGCCACCCACTGGCCGTCAAAGGCTTGCCAATAGCCTGGCATCAAAGCTTAGACGACACACGTTCGGCAAGCAGGCACCTCAACCAAGAATTCCGCTAAATTTATTTGTAATGGTTTTCTGCTATGGTTCCGATTATGTCCGATATTAGTTTTGCTGCATAATGAAATCGACATCAACAAATAAAAAATTCATGTTGTATATAACAACACCCTGTAACATAACAATTATTAATTTAAATC
>NIVA01000231.1 GCA_002254335.1 Bacteroidetes bacterium 4572_114
ATAAATAGTTTTATGTAGCAAAGTAAAAATACAATAATTGAGACCTGCCAGGTTTTTCTGTTTAATTTCTTGTCAGATTATTAAACCCGGTGGGAATTTAGTAATGAAACCTGGCAGGTCTTTTTAAAATTAAAATCAAAATACAAAATAGCTATGAAACATTTCATTAAAGTAGTAACATGGTCGTTATTGGCCATTTTATTTGCAATCCAAACCACTATCTCTTTTGCCTTACCAAATCCGGAAGAAAACCCATGGCCAAAAAAGATTGAAAACGACAAAGGCAAAGTAATAATTTATCAGCCACAGGTTGAGAGTTACTCGGGCGACAAACTGGAAGCCAGGGCGGCAGTATCGGTAACCACTCCTGAAGTAACAGCACCGGTTTTTGGTGCCATGTGGTTCGATTGCCGGGTATCGACCGATAAGGATGAACGAACAGTAGAACTGCTTGACATGACTGTTTCGGCAGCAAAATTTCCTGATTCCAACGAAGATGATGTTGAAAAACTGATCGCCTTCCTCGAAAAGGAAATCCCCAAATTTGATTTAATAATCTCGCTCGACAGGTTATTGGCAAGCCTTGAAATGGAAGAAGGTGGCTCATCCACAGCCCCCGGTTTCGACAATTCACCTCCCGAAATTATTTACACAACCAAACCATCGGTACTGATTATTATTGATGGTGATCCCATTTTAGTTGACACCGACACAAAAGGGTATCAAAGTGTTGTTAACACCCCGTTTTTTATTGCGAAGGATACTAAAAAGGATACCTATTATATTAAAGGTGGAGATAATTGGTACAGTTCAACAAATCCGAAAGCCGGCTGGACAAACATTAAAAACCCACCGAAAGAAGTGAAAAAACTGGCTGAAGCAGATATGGAAAAGGATGAGCCACCTACGGAAGAGACAACGGAAGCCCCTGCTGAAGACGGCCCTGTAATTATTCCCGAAATCTTTGTGAGGACTACACCTGCCGAACTACTGCAATCGAATGGTGAACCCGAATACATGCCAATTGATGAGACCACCCTGCTTTACATGAACAACAGCGACTCCGACATAATATTAGATATCCGAACACAGGAATATTATATACTGATAGCCGGAAGATGGTATAAATCGTCATCATTAACTGATAACGACTGGACATACCTCAAGCCTGACGAATTGCCCGAAGAGTTTAAAAAGATCCCTGACAACTCTGAGATGGCAGTAATAAAATCTTCGGTGGCCGGCACACAGGAAGCCAAAGAGGCAGTGTTGGAAAACCAGATACCACAAACTGCCGAGATAAACCGCGAAGATGCCACCCTGGAAGTTAGCTACGATGGCGATCCGCAATATGATTATATTGAAGGAACCAGCATGAAGTATGCAGTGAATACGGATAAGTCGGTATTACTTATCAATGACAAATATTATTGCTGCGACAATGCCACCTGGTTTATGTCGAATAACGCTACAGGGCCGTGGGAGGTTTGCGTTGAAGTGCCTGATGAAGTTCAGGACATCCCGCCCGAAAGCCCTGTTTATAACGTAAAGTATGTTTATGTTTACGTTTATTATGGCACAGGCTATTATTACCGCCCATGGTATGGGAGCTATTATTATCCACGCCCGGTAACTTATGGTTTTGGTGTGCATTATAACCCCTATTCGGGATGGGGATTTTCGTTTACAGCTTCAAGGGGTTGGTTTAGTGTTAGCGTACATTCTAATTCGCGTGGTTATTGGGGGCCGGCAGGATACAGGCACGGTTACCATCGCGGCTACAACAACGGGTATCGGCATGGTTACCGCCGTGGCGCCTCTGCCGGGTACAGGGCCGGGTACAACCAGGGCCAAAGAAACTCGGCAAACAACAATGTTTATAAAAACAGGTCGAATGGGGTGGCACGTACCGGAGGGCAAACATATAACCCAAAAACCGGCCAGCAACTTTCCAGGGACACCAGGCAAAATAATACCACCAGGCAAACTCCACAAAAAGCAAACAAAGCCAACAATGTTTACGCCGATAAAAACGGTAATGTTTATAAAAAAGATGGCAACAACTGGCAAAAGCAGGAAAATGGAAAATGGAAAGATGCCTCAACCACTGACAGGACAAAGACCGACCGCCAGAACAAACAAACCAGGGATGCCGGCAAACAAACGAACCAAAATGTTGACAGAAGTAAAAATCAAGCCGCCACCAGGCAGCAACAGCCCAACCAAAATGTCAACAGGTCAACGAGCCAGAAAAGTAATTATGATAACCTAAACCGGGATGCCAGTTCACGTAACAGGGGAACCCAGCGATCAACAAGTTATCAGCAAAACCGGCAAAGCAGTTCATACCAGAGGTCGGCAAGCCCAAGCCGATCAATGGGTGGCGCCAGTCGTGGTGGAGGTGGTGGTAGGAGAAGGTAAACGCAATCATACAGTCACGGGGTGACTTAAAGTCACCCCGTGACTTGGAGCAAGGGATGATAATGAGTCAGGGCTTGACTTAAAGTCAAACCCTGACTATGCTGGAAATTATTTTACTTTTACCGGCTGATGAATTATCATGACCCACGTGTAAAAGGGATAATCTTTACGCTGATCACCACATTTATCTGGGGGTTTCAGGCGATTGTCATAAAACTTGCTACCAACCTCATCGATGTTGCTGCCATTGCCTGGTTCCGGTTTGTGTTGGCATTTTCCCTGTTGTTTATCTTCTATGCTTTCAAAAAACCATCCTATCTGAAAATCCTTAAAAAGCCCCCACCCTATCTTGTTGTTGCTGCGTTCGGACTGGCCATAAATTACCTGGCCTTCAATTACGGTATAAAATATACATCGCCCAATATTGCTGTGCTGGTAATTCAGTTGGGGCCAATTTCGTTGGGATTGACCGGGTTCTTTTTCTTTAAGGAGAAGATCAGCTACCGGCAGGCTTTTGGTTTTTTAATTGCCGGGGCCGGATTGTTATTTTTTTACCTTGAAAACCTAAACCAGATTTCTGGCGATACAAGCCTTTACAGTTGGGGCGTGTTGCTTGTTGCTATTTCGGCCATGGGTTGGGCAGTGTTTGCGGCTTTTCAAAAGATACTTACAAAAAGCTATCCTACCGGTCAGCTCAATCTATTTATTTTTGGGCTTCCTGTGTTGTTGCTGTCCCCGTTTATTCAGCTCAACACATTTTCCGGCTTATCACCATTGGCTTGGGGCTTATTGATTTACTTAGGGCTAAACACCCTAATCGCCTACGGTTTCCTTGCACTGGCATTCAAATATCTTGAGGCAAGCAAAATCAGTGTGATGATCACCATCAACCCAATCATCACCATCCTCACCATGGGTATCCTCACCTATCTTGAAGTAAGTTGGATTGAACCTGAAATCTTCACATTTAAAATAATTGGCACGGCATTGATCGTATTATGCGGGGCTGTGATGGCAGTTGCATTTGCCAAACCCGAAAACAGGAGAGATGTGAAGTCGTTTTTTGGAAGAAAGGATTAAAGCAAATTTATTGTGTTGCATTTTGCAACAATTTGAATTAGTTTTGCAACTCTTGAGTCCGGTCTAAAAACGAAGTTTTTGAAAATTAGCGAAATTTTACTATTTTCAAACACATGATTGCAAGGTAATTAGAAAAGTATATTAGCGCATCCATACGGACAAGTTTAGCGGCTAAATGTGGCTTTTTAGACCGGACTCACTCATTTAAAATCCAAATTAAAATGGCTACTGCTATAAGAATTTCTGACAGGCTTGTGAATGAGGCCAAATTAATGAGTAAAATTGAAAATCGCTCACTAACCAGACAAATTGAATACTGGGCAAGAATTGGAAAAATTGCTGAAGAAAACCCTGACATACCCTTCCTATTGATCAGGGAAATACTTATCGGAACTGAAGAAATAAATAGTGGTGAGGTTTCGGAATATAAGTTTGGTTAATGTATCATGGAAGTTATTCAATCGGGTATATTCAAAAGAAAAACCAAAAAGCTTATTAAAGCTCACAAGCTCCAACTTGATGAAGCGGTAATGGACATATTGACAGTGTTTATGTTCACAGATTTCCAATGAACAACATTACTTATTAAATTGCTTACCGATATTCGACAGAAACCCTTGAGCTTATAATGCTTGGATTGGGATTGCGGATAGGAATTGATAGCCCTTGTCCTTTCAGCAAAGCAATATGCCCTTCCATCCCTTTCAGCAAAGCAATATGCCCTTCCATCCCCCATTTTGCTTTGTACAAACAATCTTCCACTGAACTGCCAATTCCTGAAAATCCCACCAGATCAGGTGAATAGAAACCGAAATAATCAGGCTCCCCTGTGGCTTCAATAATTAATGAATATCTGAAACCACTTTTTCTTAATATCCTGACAAGCTCGCTGAATTTCATTACAAATTCTTTTTTGACAAAAATAACAAAAAAGATAACAATTTCTGATAAAACGCCCAATGGTTAAATCTCAAATACCAAAACATTGAAACAGCAACCGTTCAGGTGGAGGATATGTAGTTATAAGATTGCTTTTATTGCTGAGGAATTGCTGTAGTTTTTCCCTGTCTGACGTTTCCATCCCGAAAGCTTTTGGGACTGACGGATGTTGGAAAACCAGGGAACGGCTTCCTCCAACAAAACTTTCCATCGTCCGCAGGACATGGAAACGTTAAGGCGAAGTTAGGGCTTGACTTGAAGTTAAGTCAGGGCTTGACTTGGAGTCAAACCCTGACTATGACCTGAAGTCAAACCCTGACTATGACCTGAAGCCAAACCCTGACTATGACCTGAAGTCAAACCCTGACCATGAAACCCTGGCTTGGGGCCACAAACACAAAACCCCGAGGTTATCGGGGTATGTGTGTAAAATGAATTTTCGGAAAAAACGAAAAGCCTGTGTGCTGTTAGCCCACTAAGCTGTCTTTCTTTTCCTGGTACAGCATGTAGGCTTTTTTTCCGCCATAGGCAGCTCCTAGCCCAACAAGTAATAACAATCCGCTGCCAATGGGCGCACCACCGCCAACGGGGGTATTTCCCGCACCGGGATCCTGGGCGCTACCGCCGCCGCCATTGTTTGGTGGTGGTGGTGTTTGTGCCGAGAGGGCACTTACCGCAAGGACGAACGCTGCAACTGCAATGAATTTTTTAAGTGTTTTCATATATACTATATTTTAATTGTGTTTAAATTATATTAATTTGGGGGCTCAGGTTTCGGGCTAAAAGTGTAAGCCAAAAACCAGAAACCCCATTTTTAAAACCTTATTAATTTATAAATACCTTATTGGAACTTACATTGTGACCGTCTTCGATGACAACAACGTAGATCCCGGTTTTGAAACCGGCCGGTATCTTAACAAAGTTGGCGTTGTCAACTTCCACCTCAACCATGATCCTGCCCATGATATCGTATATCTTCACAGTCCCGTTGTTGATAACCTTTTCGCTATTAACATAAACCACCTTGTCATTTGCATACACATTGTACAAACCTTCTGCTATTTCGTTTGTCCCCAAAGTCTGCAAGTGCAGCTTAAAGCGTTTTTCGTCATCGGTAGTTGAATAATCAAACCCATAAGCCCCATCCTCAAAGTTGTGCATGTAGTTTGTTTTGGTGTCCTCGAGGATAACCGACGAAATTCCGTCTATATCGGTCATGGCAATTGAATAAGTGCCATTTGCAGTATTTTGGAAACCAAGCTGAATTACTTCAGTTGCAGGGCGCACATGGGTCCTGTCGGCATTGGTTAAACTAAATGTTGCGGTTGATGCAGTGGCAATAAAGAACCCCTGTACCGGTGGCACATATTGTGAACCTGCCCCAGCTCCGGCGTTCCAGGAAACGTATGCCGTTTCATCCCAGTAATATATTGCGCCCCATGTAGCCGTAGGCCCATCATCCAGGTTACTCCAATCAACAAACGAAGGATAAGGGTTGCCAACAAGGTTGAAGCCATCACCACCACTATTGGTAACACTAATGCCCTGGTTTCCGGTATTGAGCGTTCCACTAAAGGTAGTAGTACCGGTACTCCATAATGAAAAGCCTTTAACAGGTGTTAATGCAGTTGTTGCAACTGTAACATCTTCCCATTGTGTGTTAACTTCGTCCCATATTTGCAAATAATCGCCACTAAATAAACTAGCCTGTGCACCTGCAATTGGAGACGAAATATATTGCCATTCGCTTGCAGTAAACGAACGTTTTACATTTGCTGTTCCATTTACGGTTAAGTTGCTGTTGTCAAGTAACGAAGCACCCGATTCAATAGTAATATCATCGCATGAACCAGTGCCAATAATTGTTGGGAAATTAGTTATTCCTGTGTAGGGTATTGTTACATCAGTTGTTGCCCCCGGGACACCGTTGTCCCAATTGGTTGCTGTGTTCCAATCATTATCGGTTGTTCCTGCCCATGTTGATGTAGCAGGCCCTGCCGGTGTTTGCTGAATTGTTACATCATCAAAATAGCAGTTGTTGCCATATTCCGATTGAAATAG
>NIVA01000046.1 GCA_002254335.1 Bacteroidetes bacterium 4572_114
ATATCTGTATCACTTTTAAAGGAGGGCAATAAAACCCTTATTAGAATTGCTGATTCAGGTATCGGCATAATAGATGCAATTCAATCAAAAATATTTAACGAATATGTTGAAGGCCATACCCTGGGCACGATAGGTGAACAAGGCTCCGGGCTAGGGCTGAGTATTGTGAAAATGATTATTGATGCCCATGGGTTTGATATTAATTTTACTTCGGTAAGAAATGAAGGGACAGAATTTGTTATTGTTATGGAAGGGTTTGGTGAGATATTTTTTCAAATAGTAGGTAGTAAATGCAGCCACAATTGCTATGGCCGTACCAATTGCCGATTCGACAAAACGCAGCCCCGCATTTTTAAGGGGGTGGAGTTCTTGTTCTATCGTAGAAACTATTAATATAACCGAAATGGTAAAGCCTGTTAACTTTATTGAGTGATGGACCCTAAAGATGAAGCATATCAGCACCCCGGCAGCATGGATATTTCGGACAAAGCTGACCCCCTGGAATCGGATAAAAATCAGCTGAAAATTATCATGATATTTTTTGAATAATTATATGACATTGTGGCGGATGTTGACCCCCTGGAATTGATACTTGTTTAGGATTATTTAATCCGGCTGGTATCTTGATCGGGGCGGGACTATCCAAAAAACGGATCATGTTGACCCCCTCCTGATGTAAAAGTTTCAAAGGTTTTGGTTCGTTAGTGGTAAATATTTTATCACAAAAAAAAAAAAACGAAGATGGCAGGAAAACCAAAACGAATTGGCCAAATCAAACAATTATTGAAACTAAGCATAAATCATCTTTTGTAGCTCGAAGACCCTGTATTGGAAGCGAAGTTCCCTACCGGCAACCCGGCCTATACCGATGAAATGTTTGAGGGGTTGAAATCCCGGTTGGGCTATTTCACAAAAGAGCTGGGCCGTAATGGGGTTACCCGCAAGTTGTTATGGGAAGAATACCGACAGGACTTACCCCAGGGCTACGGGCTTACCCAGTTTTGCCACCACTTGTCGCAACACCCTGTTGCCAGTAAACCATCAATGCCTAAACTCATACTGAGTTTTAAGAATCTGACAACGATATTAGATACTGAAAATGTGCCATAGGCGCTCCTGTGGAGGGATAAAAAATATCTTTTTCGCAAAAATTGTAATATCCTGATAAGTAGCTGAGTACGCTATTGTAAATCAAACTGTTAACACCCCACCTTACAGATTTTCATCTTTCTGCCATAATCTGTAAAATCAGTAGTGAAAGTTTTAGTTACAACAGATTTCGCTGATTTACACAGATTTAATATTTTCTGATAAATTTTCGGGCAGTTTCGATGGGCTGGTTTGAACTGTAAAGCGATAACAAATCCCAGGACAGTTGGAACTGGTAATGCTTCCAATCCCGAAAGTCCCAAAAGCTTTCGGGATCGGGATCGAACATTGGAAAACCGGGCCGTGGAAAACATTCCATAGTCCGAAGGACATGGAAACGATAGGGAAAGCCCCCCTACATATCACCACGCACAGGCAGGCATTCTTTCATTTTCACATTCAATCAATTAAGCATTTTAGCACTTCCCGCTAAAGTGGGCGCACATATTTTGCGACATCATCGGCGGTAACTTCTTTGTCGCAAAGGATGGCCAGCCTTTCGATAACGTTGCGCAACTCCCTGACATTGCCCGTCCATTTATATGCTTCCAGCCTGGCGAGTGCATCATCGTGAAACGGCAGGATTGCCTTGCCCATTTTACTGCAAACATCTTCCATAAAATGATTGGCAAGCAGGGGTATATCGCCAATGCGCCCATTGAGCGGGGGCACCGCAATAATAATAACGCTCAACCGATGGTAGAGGTCTTCGCGGAAACGCCCATTTTTAATTTCTTCGGCAAGGTTTTTATTTGTTGCGGCAATTATCCTCACGTCCACAGTAATTTCCTTCTCCCCCCCTACCCTGGTGATCTTATTTTCCTGCAGGGCACGCAAAACCTTGGCCTGTGCCGAATGGCCCATGTCGCCAATCTCGTCCAGGAAAAGTGTGCCACCGTGGGCCAGTTCAAAATCGCCCTTGCGCTGCTTAATGGCCGAAGTGAACGAACCTTTTTCATGTCCAAACAACTGGCTTTCGATGAGTTCCGATGGTATGGCAGCACAATTAACCTCGATGAACGGCGCATGTGCCCGGAGGCTTTTTTCGTGGACCCACCGGGCCACCAACTCTTTGCCTGTCCCATTGTTACCGGTAATCAACACCCGGGCATTTGTGGGCGCAACTTTGTCTATCAACTCCTTGACTTCCATAATTGCCGGCGATTGTCCAATCATCTCCCAGGTTTGTGGCCCCTGCTGTTTTAGGGTTTTGGCCTCTTTTACCAGGCTTGATTTATCCATTGCATTGCGGAGGGTAATCAACAGCCTGTTCAGGTCCAGCGGTTTTGCGATATAATCGTAGGCCCCTATTTTGATGGCTTCCACAGCGGTTTCGATTGTGCCGTGCCCTTAGTTTCAGGCCTTCAATGCCGTTTTCGGCGGCATCTACTTTGTAGCTTTCGTATTCAAGTATGTCGCGCAGGGTATTCCTTATGCTTTTTTCGTCGTCGATTATTAGTATTCGTGCCATGAAATGATTAATGTGTTTGTGTGTTAATGTGTTTGTGTCGGGTGAATGGAAATTCCAGTCCAGAAGGCATTTGGGGTTCGGGGATTAATCTCGGGTAGAACCTCAATTTTTAATCACAATCTGCGAAAATATTTCACCTTCAATATTAATGGTCAAAATATATTTTCCTTGTGGCAATGCCCCCAAATTAAAATGAGGTTCATTGCCCTGAATCTTTTTATTCAATAATAATTTCCCATCCATTGAAAAAACAGTGGCCAATCCGTTTTTTATGTTTTTATCAAAGGCCAAATTGATGCGCCCGTTGGTTGGGTTTGGATAGAGTTGAACCCCAACATTAGAAATTTCATTTAGGCCGATTGGCACAAATTCGGACCAATAATTAATATCTTTGTAAAAATTCAACCATTCGTTATTTTCATAATCCCACGTTTTGTAAAGAAATTCTGTACGATTGCCATCGTCATCATAACTGTACAAATATTTTGACAAATCTATCCAATATCCATAAGTATCCCAAAACCGGTATAAAACTTCCGAGCGTAACCCTTGAGAATTGTATTCGTATAAAATAATTGAAGAGTTGAACCATTCATTTCCGAAATCATCCCACATTTGTGTGAGAGCTTCCTCAGTCCTGAGGTTTTCGTCGTAGCTGTACAATATCCTGTTAAAATCTTCCCAACCAACATAGCCATCCCATAACAAACGTGATTTCTGTTTCAATTTGTTGTTGCCTTCATAGTACCCGTATTCAATTTTCAGGCTGTCCTCCCACTGGTTGCCCTGGCCCCAAAGCTGTGTAATTTCCGATTCGATCAACTGGTCATCATTATAAGAATAACCTATGAATAAATACTCTTTATAGGAACTACTTGCGTCATCCCATTCCATAATTAATTCATTTTCAAGCAAGCCATCTACATTGTAGGAGTATGCATACTTTTTATCATGTTTCCAGTTTCCGGTTAATGTATCAAACTTCTGAACATATCTGGTTTCAAGATCATCAGACTGGTAGGAATAAACAACCCGCTGCCCTCGCGAAAAACGGTATTTAAATGGGTCCCAGGCTTTGTACCAGCTAATCGTTGGAACGCCTTCAGGGTTATATGAAATGGAATCGGACATCCTCCACTTAACAGCATGGGAATCCCAAACATGGGCACTCCAAAAAGATGTGGTTACACTGTCGGAATATGTTGCTTCATAGGTTTGATTGGCAAACCATAAGTTTGTAATAGTATCGAATTGAAAAGTGGTGGCATTCAGAAAATTCCCCCATGCATCCCTTTCGGTAACCTTATACCGTTCGTTATTGAACCAGGATTGCCCGAAAGTATCGGCCAGATAAAACCAGGTGGAATCGATGATGAATTTTCCATCTCTTTGGTTACCATTTTTTAAATTATCCGATGGGCCAGGGCATTGTGTTGAAAACCCGAAATTGGGTTGCTGAAGATCCTGGGCACTAATTGTGAAGCAAGACAGGATGAGGGCTGAAAGTATTATGAAAAATGTAAATCTGTTCATGAGCCAGGATATGTTAAAATTTTTACGAAGATACGGGTAATTTATTATTCTCTGATGACAATTCAAAATTGAAACCGTTTTGTGGGATGTTGTGTCACATGTTATATGTTACATGTTATAAGTGCAACCTGAAACCAGTAACCTGTGAAGCGAAGCAAAATTGTATGTACAGGTTTCAGAATAAAAAATCGTTGGGCAATTCAAAGGTAATGTCTTTCAAACCTTTAAATAATATACAATATAACATGCTTAAATTAAGTGATTTCCGCCATATACTTTTTTGGGTGCAGTGTTAATTTGTTTCTAAAATATTCCTTTAATTCTTCCGGGGTCAGGTCCTGAATTTCAAGATTGATATTATCTCTGATTTCCCTCAAGATTTTAACCATTGATTTTTTATTTTCTTCTTTATTTTTCATTGTCTAAAATTTCTCTGGGTGTCCTAATGTCAAGGATTTTGTACCCAAGTTTATAATTTACAGCGTTGTAACCCCTTATACGTTTATAGTTTACAATATGCTTAAAGTTCCAACTAACCAATACATCTGCATTATTTAATGTTGCTAATGCAATATGAAAACAATCAGCACGACTTGTTATACCTACAACTCCTTCCTTGATATATTGTTCTGCTAAATTAAATTTTTCAAAAACTATATCCGAAACTAAAACCTCCCATGTGCAGAAACTCATTTTCGCCATTTTTAAAAGAATGATAAAATGTTGGAAGATAACTGACACGTATCATTATATGGTTATTTATTGGCTGAATCCTGTAACCTATTATTAATGAATTGAACGAACTGTTTTCTCTATCAAAATCATTTCCGAAATTATAAGAACTACTAATCCCAAATTCAATTTTATTATCTTTTTTGCCCAATAGCGTACTAATTGATACAGGAATTGAGAATATCTTTGAATCACCAATTGATGGTGATGGGAAATATGCAAACCCAATACGAGTCGTTAATAATGCTGGTTTACCAGGTTTGAAATAATATATTCTTTCATAGTTAAGAGAATAATAAGTAGTACTGCCCCATAATTCGATAAACAAATTATTCCTTTTTGTTCCTGTATCATTAATACTTTCCTGGGCGATAGATAGTTTTGAAAGGGTTATTAAAAGGATGATAATTGGAATTTTGTTCATTTCTTTATAGTTTTATGAGCCCAGTCTAAAAAGCTGTCAGACAGTTATCCTTTAAATTATACTCTGAAGTTAAAGTATTATGTAGTTGACTTTTAGCTTAAACTGTCTGACAGCTATCTCCCAAATGATTGCTTTTCAGACTAAACTCTTTTATTATAACAACACTAACTTAGAAATAATAGTATCGCCTCCAATTTTTAATACACAGTAGTAAATGCCCCCCTGAAGTTTGTTTCCCCTGTCATCGCCAGCTTCCCACGAAATATTGTGAGTACCTTTGTTTAAACGAGTTTCGATTAAAGAGGTTACTTTTTGTCCGTTGGTTGTTTTTTATTTGATATATCAGCATATTTATAGTTCATTCCATCGCCATCGGATATGCCCGCCGCCCAAAAATAATCTACAAACATCTCATCATCTCCGTAATAAAACTCAATTTTTCCGGTGGGATAAATAAATACGGCAAAATTTATATCTGTTAAGGAAATATTCTCCATATTGGTTTTCCACCTGAAAGCTGCATAATTTTCATCCCCTTCATACCAAATCCCATCTTCCATATCAGGGTTAATGCCCATAAAATTATTTGAAAAAGGGGCAACCGACCTGGTTTTCCGCAACATCATTTGTTCATCGTACTGATATGGCCAGGGATAAGTTTGTCCATCGAACATAATAAAACCATCGGTATGGATATAAAGGGTATCATATTTATTTCCATAAAATGGGAAAGGGAAATCAATAACCTGCATGGCGATACCATCTTCATTGTTTGATGGGGTTAACTGAACATCATCAATTACAGGAAACTCACCAGTTGAACCCACTTCATCATAATGCCTCAAAATATCCCATTTCGCCGGTGGTGATCCACCGGAGGTTTCTAACTGATAGCTATAAGGTTCATTGATTGCTGCAACCGGCAATTCGGTGTTGATAATTTTTAACTGGTTAAAATCAATGCTTGTGGTTACGGATAAGGTTGTAACGGAATTTTCAATTATTGGCACATTGTTTTGGGGGCAGGGAATTTCATTTATGCCATTTGAATAATCCATCACCGAAAAGGCCACAACTTCGCCCGAACCTATATTTTGCGGATCATTTTCGTAAACCTGTAGAAAAAACTTTGCCGGCCGGCCACTTATAATTTCCCCCAACAATGGGGTAATATCCAACCCAAACTCAATGGTTTTATTTTCAATATTTGAAACCCCGCCCTGCATATACTGTTCCCCTCCCTGGAAATTAAAGATTGGGAAACCAAGGACATAAGCCGGGATTTCATCATTTATATCTGTGGATACGCCGGTAATGACTTTTATTTTATCGCGGGAGGTATGTTTCAGCGTAATTTTCATTGTGAGCAAAGGTGTGTAATCTTCTTTAACCTTCACAACATGAACGGCATGGTTCCATATCCCGCCCTCGCCAACTATATCGGCCAGTGTTTTGTACATCATGTAACAAAAGCCACTATCGGCATAGTTGATGCCGCCATTAAAGCTATCGGTGAACAACAGCCCCCCTATTTCCCAATCCTTCATATCAACAATGCCATCATCATTTATATCTATATCGTTGGTATATTGCCCGTCCCAATTATAATCGAACCTTATAGAATCGTTCCATCCACAAATGGTGGAAGAATGTCCCGGGGTCCCCGGAAAATTGATAATAACATGTTTGCCCCCTTCGGGTGTCCCCTGGGGAAGGGTAGTCGTGTTCCACGGATTAGACGAATAAAAACATGCTATGCCACCCACTTCTGCCCCTTCAAGATGATCGTATAACCAATGCTTAAGGGTCAGCAACCCTTCAGGCGACCCTGCCTGGATTTGGTAAACCTCATCTATTTTGTTGGACATACCGTTGAAGTATTTATCGTATCCCGAAAGCCAGCGGCTTGGCCCCCCGGCAGAAGTGCCGCCATAATCGGCCTGGTTAGGATGCCCGTTTGTCCTAACAATCTCGAAACTATGAAAGTAGCTGACACCACGCCAGCCATACCCACCGTTCATGAAATTATAGGTAAAATGCGTCGGGTACTGGTTTTCGGGAATATTTGCAGGGACCCTGCGGCGATAATCAATCTCGTAATTAAAATTATTGGCGATGCCCGAATATTGGCCGCACTCGGAACCAACCTGATCGAACAATTCCCTAAAATAAGGCTGTATGGAATTGTCGTGGTTATCGGGCAAAACCTGGTTTATATATTGGTCGGGGAGTTTCAGGACGGGCAGGTTACTAAGTGCGGTCGAATCAGCGACCGATAATTGAAACAGCTCAATTTGATTACTGTTGAACCCGTCAGTTTCTTTTAATTTATTTTGATGTTGAGGATACAACGACAGTTGGAAAAGAGTACAATAAATTAAGGTAAAACTTAAAAATAAAAATCGTTTCATATTATACGGATGTTTTGCACAAAAATAGGAAGAATTTTTTAATGGTAGCTTGTTTTGTTTTAACGTTTCCATGTCCTACGGACGATCGAAAGTTTCGTCCCCGGTTTTCCAACGTCCGGCAGGACTTCGTCATATTCCCTAAGCGACTCCATACGGACTAACTTCGTGTCGTTTGAGTCGCTAAGGGAATTAACCAACCATCTATTCCGGAACCTGATCCCATCGCCCGACATTAGGCAGCCAGGACCCATTTTTATCTTTGTTGTCTATCTGGCCATCCATATTTAAATCGCCCTGAAAATAACCTGCTTTGCCGGATTGCAGCCACCAGGCCGATTCTTTGTCTAAAATATTTATTTCCCCGTCGGGATTTGCATCGCCACTAAACAACCCCCAAATACCGGGGGCAATTTCTTTAACTGCCTGTGCACCTCCATAAACCTGGTTTGCTGAAACTGTCAGGTCGTAACTAAAAATGCCCTCATTTTCTTTTAATGCAAACATTGTCATGACCCCCAGATGGTTCCGGTGATATATAACTGCATATAAACTATCGTTGACATTTATATTGAACCGCAACCCACTTTCGCCATCAATTCCGGTTATTGCGCCATTATTAAGAATAAACCCGGCTTGTTGGCTAATCCTTGTATCCTGGGTTGCCAATGCTGAATTTGGCGCATCCCTAAGTTCTATTAAAACCCAGTCGGTAATATCCTGGTCAGGGATAGCGGAAACTACTTCGGTGCCATTATAATCCCAGGGACCATTAAAATAAGGTTGTGCTAAAGGGATTTTATCGGGATTGAGCAATGTACTCATTTGGTCGCCATCAAAAGCTCCTTCGAGGAAGGTTTTAAGGGACACGATAATTTCGGCAACATTCGCCCCCCCCGGGGTGGGGAGGTTCATTATTTCCCAACTTCCCCCTCCATCAGGAATTCTCCCGAAGGAAATATCAAGAGATTGGGCCGAAAATGTGATTGAATCTAAAACAGTTGACCCATCTTCTGCAAATATACCAATCTGCTCCCCTGATGCCGAAAGCTTTATCTCTAAATGATGTATGCCGTTTTCGGAATCCTTATCGGCCCACAGCAATAAAAAACCTCCCGGCAAAATAATGGTAGAATCGGGTGAATTGGTTGGGATTTGCCATAGGGTGGGAACCGAAAGGTCGTCGGTAATATACATCCCACCGATATTAACATATTGTTCCCCACCGTTATATAACTCGATCCAATCATCAAATTCGCCCTGGGGATCGGCAATTGTAGTTTCGTTATCGGCCATAAATTCGTTGACGAACAACCTGACCGGCGACTGAACAGAGTTTGGTTTACCAGGGGTTCCGCCAATTATATAACTTGCCCTCCAGTTTTCGGGCATATCATTATTAAGGGTATCGTTCATAAGTTCAACCGATGGCCCGTTACCATCCGGTAAATTCGACCAGGGAAAATCATCTCCGTAACGGACCGAATCGACCAGTTCACCGGCATAATCATACAATCTCAATAGTTCCCCTCCCCCACTAAAGCCAAATTCAAGGTTACCGATATAATTGGTTACATCCGGGAACAAAGCAGAAAACAGATCGGTATCCTTACACAAAACAAGAAAACTAGCAGGCCCGAGCATAAGATTATCCGGAAATTCAAAAATATGTTCATCATCTTCATCTTTGAAAATCCACCCTGAGAGGTTTATTTGTGAGGATGAAATATTTTTCAGTTCCACCCAGTCGCCCGGATTGAAAAAGTTAGCTGAGCTGTAGTTAATTTCATTTATTATAACAGCAGTATCAGAAGTATCTAATTGAAAAACAGCCGTCAAAGAAGTATCGCCAACTGCTGCTAATTGAAGCATTGCAGTGTCAACCCCTAATCCTTCCCATCCGGCAAAAACATATCCCTGGTTTGGCACAGCATTTATAACTGTGATATAATCGGTAAAATATTGCCCTTCCCAGGTGGCCTCATTAATTGTAATTGTATTTACCTCTATTGTACCGGAACCCGGGGGCACGGTATTTAACGAAAGTGTAAAAAGGGTATCAAGCCCGAACTTATCAATAATGTGCCGGCGGATGTAATGTGGCCGTCCGTTGGTAAAATCTTCTATTTCCTGTATCCTTGTTTCCCAACCAGAAACAATCCCACCGCCCCATCTGCTAAATTGATGTTGAACATCGGGGGTTAAAAGATTTTGTAACGAATCGGTTACATCAACAATGTTCCCGTTTTCCATAAGTTCTGTATTCAGGAGGTCGGCAAACCTGATATTGAAATATTCAAGGAACTCCGGGTTTTCCACTAAATTCCGCAACAAATATGTATGATCGCCACTGCCCCAACCGCCCCATGTAAGGTTCATGTTCAGGAAATTAAAACTTGGATAGCCAATAGTATGGCCGGGATAAAAAAGTGCCAGCCCATACTCGGTGTCCCAAAGCACCCATTTCCATTTTCCATCAGGCCTTCGGGGCCTCCAAAATTTAATGTTGTTACTAAGCCAGTCCTGGTTTCCTATGAAAGTTTCAAATATCTGGTAATCAACAAAATTTTCAATATCCATCCAATTTTTAACAACCTGGTAATTAACATCAACACTTAAATCTTTTGTAATAATAAAATCCTTTAACGAATCGAAATTCTGCCAATTGCCTTCAATGGCATGCCGCAAATTAGGTTCCTGGGCATCAAACTCAAGAAAATCAATATCATCTTCACCAAAATGTGACTCAATGTAATGTATATCCTGTCTTTCCCTCAAATTGTATATCCCCCAATATTGTCCGTTAAGAAATACATTAACAGGTTTATAAGAAGATCTGGCATATTCGGGGTCAATCTGCCCATAAACAATATGTGACAAGGGATCCCTTATTTGTGTCTTTCCTTTTTCAAGGCCATCGTTCCCGCCATTTCGCAGGATCAGCCTTTTGAATGTAGTTATATCAATATCATCGAAAATTTTATAATCTATTTCATTATCGCCATATTGTGACCTTGCATAAAACCTGAGCGATTTTTGCTGCCTACTGTCCGGCGAATGAATTTTAACGCCCAGATCAATATTAAAACCCGGTTCGCCTGATGCCGTGAAATACTCAAAATGGATTGGCTTTTCAACCCCGGAATAGGGATTTTGATAGATACCTGAACTTCCCCAAAAATTGTCGTGTTGGGTAACTAATGAGATTACATCCAATGAATAATCAGGATCAAACAAATAAGTTGCCGTTGCAACAGGCCCGGCAAGCCACCCATCTTTAAACGCCCTGGCCCTGATAACCGTTGAGGCTTCAACAAAAATTGTAGAGGAATATATTGCAGATGATTCGGTAGGGTCGGAACAATCGAGGGTATAGTAAATAATTGCCGATTCTAAATCAACCGACAGTTCAACAGTGAAATCATCTTCGTAAAACCCGCCCGGGACTGAAAATTCAGGCGCAGGTGTTACCCCAAACAATCCTGGTTTATCATTAGAAGAACCGGGGGTAGGTTGATCAAAATAGTTCCAGATACTTCCCCCATCAGGTTGCCTCCCCATTGAATAATCTTCAGTTTGTGGCCCAAAAACCTTCGAGTCAATTAATAAAACACTATCGGGGGTAAACAACGCAATTTCTTCCCCTCCACCCGAAAGTTTAAACCCAAGGTGATTAACGCCCTGTTCGGGGTCACCGTCAGCCCAAATCAACGCAAACGAATCGGGCAAGACAAGAATGGACTCATCGAATTGCCACTTTTGAGGCTGCGAAATATCATCGGTAATATATGTACCGTTCAAATCAACAGTATCTTCACCAAAGTTATAAAACTCAATCCAATCATCATACTCACCAAATTCATCATGGATTACCGATTCGTTTATAGCACAAAACTCATTGATTTTTAATGACCAATCGGATAATAAAATAGTGTCCTTGGGAAACAATTTTTGTGACCCGTCAATTGAAACAGAGTCATTTATATAATAACTTTGAGCCTGCAGCAAACAAACAAAAGAAGAGAAAACTACAATAAAAAAGGGTTTCAACATCGTACAAATTTTTTAATAATTGAGACAAAAATACTAAATATATTGTTTTTTAAAGGGTTGACATTATAAAAACACTTATTTTTGAAAGGTTAATTAAAAAATAAAATCATGAAAAAACTTACTTTATCAATCGCACTGGCAATAGTTGTATCATTTGCATCAACGGCCCAAACCCCACAGGCATTCAAATATCAAGCTGTGGTCAGGGACATGACAGGGACAATCCTGGCAAGTCAAACTATAAGTCTCAGGATGAGCATCCTTGATGGCCCAATGGATGGAACTGTTATTTACAGTGAAACCCACACGGCAACAACCAACCAATTTGGGTTGGTGAATATTGAAATTGGCAACGGGACACCCGATATCGGAACATTTTCAGATATCCAATGGGGCTGGGAATCCAGATTTCTTGAAACAGAAATCGACCCGACAGGAGACACCAACTATGTTTCGCTAGGAATATCTGAATTTTTAAGCGTACCGTATGCAAAAGAGGCTGATGGTGCAATGGAAGCTGACTTTGCAATGTTTGCCGACCAGTCAATGATGGCCGACCATGCAATGACCGCCGACCACGCAATGATGGCCGACAATGCAACAATGGCCGACAACGCGATGATGGCTGACCACGCAATGATGGCCGACAATGCAATGGAGGCTGACCACGCAATGATGGCCGACAATGCAATGTTTGCCGACAATGCAATGATGGCCGACAATGCAATGTATGCTGACGAAGCCTTTCATGCAGTTTATGCTGATTTTCTTACGTCAGAAGGCAAAGTCGGCATTGGCACCACATCACCAAAATCTAAGTTGCAAGTTGAAGGAGGCATTCAACTGGCAGATGACAGCGATACAGCAAGTGCAGATAAAGCTGGCACCATAAGGTACAGGGAAGAAGCCAATAATTCATATATAGAAATGTGTATGAAAACCGGGGCAGGAACGTATGCCTGGATAGTAATCAAGCAAAATTCATGGTAGGATGTTTTGTTTACTTTTGTAATATCAATATTTATCACGATATGAAAATCAGGCAAATCTCCACATTCATTTTTCTGTTTTTGTTGTGTTATTCAGCAAAATCTCAATACATACTGCCCTTTGGTTTTGAGAAAAAATATAACATCGCGGTCATAGACAGCAACGGAAACACTTTTACCAATCCCTGGGCCGGTGGCCTGAACGCCTGTCAGTTTGGGGAAATCGACCTTGATGGCGATGGCACCAGGGATTTGGTTATTTTCGATAGAAACGGCAACCGCACCCTCACCTATAAAAATTTGGGCCTGCCCGGTGAAATCAGTTATCAGTTCAAGCCCGAGCTGACCGACAAGCTGCCACACTTCGATGATTGGGTGATATTTGCCGACTACAATATGGATGGGTTGAATGATATTTTCGCCTATTCGAAAGGTTATGCCGGGGTTAAAGTTTATAAAAATATGGGCACAGGGGCCAATCAGTTTGAACTGGTGGTTTTTCCCTACCTGCGCTCAGATTACGGTTCGGGTTATGTAAACATCCTGGTTACATACGCCGATTACCCGGCCATTTACGACATCGACAACGATGGCGACCTTGACTTACTGACTTTCTGGGGAATGGGCTCATTTGTTGAATACCATAAAAACCAGTCGATGGAAAAATATGGCAATGCCGATTCACTGGATTTTAAAAAAGTTGACAACTGCTGGGGCAGCTTTGCCGAAAGCGAAGAATCTAACATCATATATCTTGACACCTGTTTCGAAATGTACAATCGGTTTTTGGTCCCCCCTCCCCCTCAAGGATCCCGAAAGCTTTCGGGAGGAGGGGGTCTCTTGTCCCCTGGATCAAACTCCAAAACACATCCTGCACTTTCAAAAATAAACCAAAACCATCCCCCAACAGAACACGGGAGGCCGGGCGACAGGCATACCGGCTCTACTTTTATGGTCTTCGATGAAAATGGTGATGGCCTGGATGACCTTTTATTGGGCGATGTTGACTACAGTAGCCCCGCCCTGCTCATCAACGGCGGAACAGGGGAAGATGCATTTATGATAAGCCACACATTTACTTTTCCGGATTACGATGTGCCCATCGACCTGGTATCTTTCCCCTTAATGAGTTTTCTCGATTTGAACAATGATAACATTCGCGACCTGATAATCTCCACCTTTGACCCGAGCTTAGTGAAGTCGAGAAACCTGGACAATATTTGGTTTTATGAAAATGCCGGGGAGGAGGGCCAACCAGTATTTCAGTTGCAGCAAAAAAACCTTTTCCAGGAAGAGATGCTTGATTTTGGTGCCGGGGCCATCCCCCTGTTTTTCGATTACAACTCCGACGGATTAATGGATATTGTTGTAAGCAATTTTGGATATTTTGATAGCTCCTACCACGGGCCGGCATATAATTTATATTGCAACTACCGGTCGCAGTTGGCCTTGCTCAAAAATATCGGGACTCCGGGGAACCCTTCATTTAAACTCATCGACAGGAACTATGCAAACCTGCCCTCTTACTTTTCGCAGGACGAACCATTATTTGCGGCCTGTCCAACATTTGGTGATCTGGACGGGGATAATGATGATGATATGTTGGTGGGAAATTCAGATGGGACT
>NIVA01000232.1 GCA_002254335.1 Bacteroidetes bacterium 4572_114
CTTGAAGATTGTTTGTATGCCTTGCCGTCAACCAAAATCGTTATTTTCAGGCTGGAGTTTATGTCTTTGTAGTTTCCCGAAACATAAACAATTTCGCCCTGTTCTGCTATAAATGAATAGCTCCAAATATCCTGTTGGCTAATTGCTTCAATAGTTTCAGTTATTAATTCGCCGGAAGGCAACCGATAACTGATCTGGTAATTTGAAATAGCATTTGAGGCCCGGTACTCCACTTTTTTTTCTTCCCTCTTTTCGCAGGAAGAAAAAATGAATATTCCTAGTATTACAAGTATTATAATTTTTGGTTTCATATTATTCTATTTTTTCATTTCATTAAGGTCATTTGCTCTGCCTATACTGATTTATTGACGCGAAGCAATTGACAACTATTTTTTAGCTCAATTAATTTTCACTTCTTTCACTGAGACCTTCCATCGTTTGAAAGACATGGAAGCGTCTATTAAAACTTAATAATCACATTCAAATAAAAAATCCTGCCCGGTTCGTACAGGGCGGCATGTGAGCCAATGATCCTGCGGTTGAGGTGTTCGTAATAATCTTTGTCGAAAAGATTGTTGACACCTCCGGCAAACGAAAGATATTGATTAACCTTATAACTGGCATTGATGCCGGCCGTGATAAAACCCGGTGTTCCTATTTCGTCGAATGCCTGGGAAATACGATTTTGACCGGCTACAAACCTCAGGTGAATTTCAGGCTTGAATTTATTCTCAAACAAAAAATAATGAACCCTGAAGTTTGCTTCAAATGGCGGGATTTCGGGCAGGGGGTCGTTGTTAACAATTTCAGAACCAACAACCTGTCCGTTTTCCACAATGTAATTGATTGCTTCAGGGTTACTGCCGGGGTTGTTTTCAGGCTTTAGTTGCGGGTTGCCGAGGTAATCATAGTTATCGTACCCAACAGGCAAAAGGGTAATGAAACGCTCTGCCATATCCGGGCTTCTCGCCCCGCGCCCAAGTGCAAGATCAACTGAAAGTTGTTTGCTGAACCTGTAAATCAGCCCTGTGCTGAGGCTGACATTTACAAAATTGGAACTGGTCGAATCATTATAATAAACATCGTTGCCCATCATATTTTTCATTTGCATCGGATCGGAAGAAGCTTTGTTAATATCTATCCTTCCCGATAAAACCCAATCAAGCCGATGGTTCATCTGCCTTTTATACTCAACAAAGAACCCCATATTTTTGATGTGTGCATTGCTCCAAAGGTTTTCCGTTTTTACCGGGAGGCCCGGTTGCATGATCAGGGTTTTTACCCGCCGGCCATCTTTAAAGATATTTTCATAATCCATGCCAATATTTAATAAGGACGCATCTTTACGTAAACCAAAATCAAGACGGCCACCGGTATTTTTTGCATCAATAATCGAAACGGCTGTTACCGTATCTGAAAACGGGCGCGATTTATTATCCATTTCGTGGTTAACATCAGAATTGTAAACTTTGGCATCAATTGAATGGAGCATGTTGCCGGGGTTCAGATAGTGATAATCTGCGGCCATTAGTTGGGTATTGTCTTCCCTCTCGTCCATAGGGAGTGCCGGAAACATGACATCCCTGCCGTGGGAATTTTTATAGGAAAGTAAAACCCGATGTTTTTCCCAGGGGCTAATGCCAAGTTCGGCCGAGTAGTTATATTTTTTAAAAGACGAATGCACAACTTCTCCGTTCCCGTCTTTATAATTTCCGTAATCCTGATGGTTCCCCGTAAGGGCGAAATAGATATTCCGGTTTCCCCCGGTTATTGTAACATGTTCTTTATTACCGCCCCAATTACTTTCCCATCCTTTGATGGCCTTGGCGTGCAGCTCAAATTTTTCGTATGGCCTTGCCTTTTCGGTAACTAAATTTAATACCGCACCAAAATTCGGCCCATACCTTAGCGCATAAGGGCCTTTTATGATCTCTATCCTGCTGATATCGTTGATGTCGATGTGCGAAGATGCCGGGTCCATCCGGTTGGGGCAACCACCTTCAATTTTCTGACCGGTGTTGTTTTGAACGTTTAGCTGCGAAAATTTGAAACCACGAATTACCGGGTCGATATTTCCACCACCTTTACGGATACCGGAAACATTAGGCTCCCTGCGGAGAAACTCGCCGGGACCGCGGGCCGGTAGTTTTTCGATGGCAACCTGATCGATAACATCTTTCCTGTATGGCTCACGTTCAAATGCAATATCGGTGATTTCCACGCCCGCTATTTGCCGGATATCTTTTTCAAGGAAAATTTCCAGGGATTTATCTTTGCCTGTTTCAAGCTTGATTGTTATTGTGTAAATTTTACATCCAAGGTGGTTCACCTCAATCACATAATTATCTGATTTTAGGTTTGTAAACTTAAATTTTCCATTTTCATCCGTGGTAACCCCTAAATTTCCGGGGTTCAAAAAAACCTCTGCCCGGCTCACCGGCCCACCGGTTTCATCTGACATTACTTTTCCATTAATTGACAAGGTCCCCTGTGCCGATAGTGTTGCTGTAAAAACAAGGAAGATAAATATCGAAAATATTACTCTGCTTTGGGGGATGTAAATAGTTAAACCCTTCATGTGATTTTTAATTATGTCACAAAACTATATATTTTACATGTAAAAACATTTAGAATACTCTAAAAATTGGGGGAAATACATTTTACAGGTTGGGTTTTATACAGTTAGCTACTATTTTAATGTGAATGTTTAACAAAAATAATCCCAATCCCGAAGTATTTCCGGATTGGGATTTTCTCACATGTGCAGATGCTTCGCTCAATATTCATCGCCAATCTGGTCAGGCGGACTTTATTTCACAATTCCATTATTCCATCCCTCAATTTTTCTATTCTTCCATCTTTCCACTATTCCATCCTTCCATCCTTCCATTCTTCCAAAAAGCAAATATTTGGGGGAATAGCTGTCAGACAGTTTTGATTAAAAGCCAGACATATAATACTTTAACTTCGTGTGTAATATAGAAGGGAACTGTCTGACAGCTTTTTAGACCGGACTCTTCCATCTTTTCACCATTCCATTCTTCCAAAAAGCAAATATTTAGGCGAATAGCTGTCAGACAGTTTTGATTAAAAGCCAGACATATAATACTTTAGCTTCTGTGTGTAATATAGAAGAGAACTGTCTGACAGCTTTTTAGACCGGACTCTTCCATCTTTCCATTCTTCCATCTTTCCACCCTTCCATCTTTCCATTCTTCCATCTTTCCATTCTTCCATCTTTCCACCCTTCCATCTTTCCAAAGCCCAATGGCAAATGCAAGTAATGAATATAATGTGGCCGAAATGAAACTTGTTTTATCAATAGTATCGAAAACCAATTCAGCTACACCACGCAGGATAAAAATCAAACCGATGATAAAAATGGCCGGTTTTAAAAATGGTAATTTTTTGAACCTGCCGTCTGCTGAAAGCCCGTATAATCCGAAAACTAGAAATACCAGCGCAACAAAAATAGTTATCAGATATGGTATAATTGGGTGGATTTCTGTAAGTTGTGTCATTTCGCCACCAATGCCTGTGTCGTCAAACATTTGGCTGGGCCAAAACAGCCCGACAATATGTCCTATGGCAATAATTATATTTATGTATCCACCGAATCTGAGCATAGCCATTCTATTTGTCATTAAAAAAACAACAGGTATATATTTTTGTTTAATTAAAATGCAAAGTTAATGAAACCTTTAATATCATTTTTGAAAATGCAAATACGGGGCGGTCGTACGGACAAGTTTGAAATTATTTGTATATTTGCACACATAAACTGTGTGATATGAAAAATGTAACTTTAGCCATTCCTGATGATTTGCTCAACAAAAGCAGGCAGTATGCTTTGGAACACAATACCAGCCTTAATCAAATGGTTAGGGACTATTTGAGTTCCAGGGTTATGAAGGACAGAAAAAGAGGCCAGGAATCCCTTTTTGAACTTATGGACAGTGCAGAAGTAAAAACCAATGTAATATGGACCCGGGATGATTTATACAAAAGATAAGATTTTTATCGACACCAATGTTCTTGTTTACACTCAAAACAAAAAAGAAACCTGGATATTCTTTTACCTCTTGTTCAAAATGTTCAATCTCTTTTTTCAAATACTCATTTAGGATTTGGATTTGTGGCCCTTCATTTAATTCTTCACCATTGATTTTTCTAACCAAAAGATTGTTGATTTCTTCAAGTAAACGTTTGTCAGTTACTTGAGTATCTATTAATTTTTGAAACTCCACCGGGGGCATTGTGTTGGTTTGCTCAATCCACTTGCATGCAAAAATGGGCCGCAGCACATAAAAGTATTTCTTGGTACGGACGAAATCCTTTTGCAGATAATGTTTAAAGTTTCCTTTGGCCATGCTCAAATAGTGGTATGTGCACGATTTGGCATTGAAGTATTCCGCCAAAAGCCCCCTTAATTTTTTTGCCGTTGAATATTGCTCGATGTAAATAATAGGGCTAAGGAGCCACTCCAATAATGGGGGGTTGGATTTCCTGAAAAGTTTTAGGGTTTTCCTTAATTCCCAGCCGGCCACGTCTAATTCGCCGGGGAGCATTTGTTCAATGTTATCTTTTTTATCGTCAATTGAGAGGTACCAACTTGGTTTGTGGACATATATAAAACGTACGTCCCAATCACTGTCGGTAGAGGCAAACCCCCAGGCGCGGCTTCCTGACTCCACGGCCAGCAGGATTTTTATCTCATTCTCTTCCTCAATTTTTCTTAATGCTATTTCAATCTGTTTTTTCATCCCACTCCTTATTATATCACGCTCCTTATCCTAACCAGCTTCTCCAAAAGTCCCTCAAGCAAATCCAGCTTCAGCATATTGGCACCATCAGAAAGGGCTTTTGAGGGTTCGGGGTGGGTTTCGATAAACAGGCCGTTGGCACCAACGGCAATGCCGGCTTTGGCGATGGTTTCAATCAGTTCGGGCTGTCCACCGGTAACCCCGGCAGGCTGGTTGGGCTGCTGCAGCGAATGTGTGCAATCCAAAACTACGGGGACATTGTTTTTTTGCATTTCGGGGATGGCACGGTAATCAACCACAAGGTCCTGGTAACCGAAAGTAGTCCCACGTTCGGTGAGCATAATCTTTTTATTGCCGGCTTCCCTTACTTTTTCCACTGCAAACCTCATGGCCTCCGGTGAAAGGAATTGCCCTTTTTTGATGTTGATGGTTTTTCCGGTTTTGGCGGCAGCAATCAGCAACTCCGTCTGACGGCAAAGGAAGGCCGGGATTTGCAACACATCAGCGTAACCGGCAGCAAGTTCAGCCTCTTCATTAGTATGGATGTCGGTAACCACCGGGATTTTAAGAGTACCCCTAATTTGTTTAA
>NIVA01000233.1 GCA_002254335.1 Bacteroidetes bacterium 4572_114
TCCTCCCATACCGGTGGAAAATCGTAGGAAGCTTTTGTGTTTTCAAATAATCCTGCAATGGAATCATATACCGAATGTGAACCACCTAAAGGACTACTAACAGGTGGATTCTGGCTGTTAACAGGATTTAGCATTGAGATTAGGCAACAAAACATAAGAAACATGCCCCTGTTTACCTGGATGTACAAATTATTCATAATTTCCCCTTTCTTTATAATAACATTTATATTCACTAATTAATTTCCCCAAATTAATTAGCGGCGAAGTTTTTTATTTTTTTAATTTAAGGTGTGTGATTAAAAACAGAAACCTTAACAACTTTTAAAAAACTTTCAATAACGTAGCTAAAGTATTAAAATAAATTAACAAAAATCAAGTAAAAAATCATTTTGTTTGATATTGAAAAATTTACAACTGTTAGTCAAGTAATTATAAATGAGCGGATTTTAGTTTAGGGCTATTCCTATTGTGGGAAATTGGATACGTTTCAAATATCGTGCCACATATAGATAAAACAAAATGTAAATTGTTAAATAAAACAAGCCGGCATCAAAAACATTGCACTTATCAATAAATATGATATCAATTATAATACTTATACTATTACTAATTATAATGATTAAATACTTCTTCAGGCGATAGTTGTTCAACATTGCCTGTTTTCCCTAATGACTGTAAATTGATCAGGCGTGTTATCCATCAACTCAAGCACGGCTTTTTCATATTAGTTTATTTTTGAATTTGCCAAAAGTAATATTGTTAATTAATTTCATAATTAGAATCGGATGTAAACTGCTTCTTTATAAGAAAACCCCCTCAAATGCAGGGTTTCGTTTTGGGACAAAAAACTATTTGGGTTGGTTTGGCCGGGATTATTATAAAGTGGACCGCCCTCAAAAAGCCGGAAGCAGCGATTATTAATTCACACCTTTACCTTCAGTTCCTCTCCTTCTGATGTTGCTATTATTGCCGCGCCGCAACTGTCGCTCCATACATTAACAGTTGTCCTGAACATATCCAGGATACGATCTACGGCAAGTATCAGCCCAACACCTTCGAGGGGCATGCTGATCTTATTGGAAACGCCGGCATTATCTTCGACTGACTGGATGGTCAAAGGCAGTGTTGCGCTTGATGAGGAGGTTGAAAATGCAGTTATCAACGGGGTGCGCATGGCATTGAAATGTTTAAGTGGATTTACTTTACCGATGAAGCGGGCCAATAATGGAAGTGTGATGATTGCGTGAATGGCCAGTGCCATTAACACCACGGCCATGTATAACCCCATGCTTTGCATTAATGCGATCAAATCATCTTGTTGGGCAACTTTTTCGGCCACCAGGCCAAAAATCCCAATGGGGGTAAACTTTATGATAAACATGGTGAGCTTCATCATTACATCAAAAACAGCATTAAAAAATCCGGTAAGGAGTTTTTTGGGTTTGTCATTAACCTGGGTAATAAAGAAACCAAACAACATTGCAAAAAAGATTACCGAGAGCATCTGGCCATTATTTGAAAAAGCCGTAAAAATATTATCAGGGATGATATTTATAAGCGTTTCCCCCAGGGATTCAGTGCCAGCTTCCAGTTCCACTTTTTGTTCTAAATTCAGGTTGGCCCCAATGCCGGGCTTAAAAATATTTACAAGCACCAACCCGGTCAATATGGCAAACATGCTGGTAACCCCAACCTGCCAATATTATCGGCATTTCCAAGATTGGTTATCCCCGAAATTATTGAGCTTAAAATTAAAGGGACAATGATCATTTTAAGAGCACGGAGAAAAACCTCCCCCATCCAGGAAACATAGCCGATATAATCTTTAAAGTAAATTCCAAACAAAATTGCAAGGATGAGCGCGATTAATATTTGCCAGTGGAGTTGGATTTTTTTCATAAAATTCAAATTTAAGAAGCCTGTTCCAATTGATTTACCATATCGCGCTAAAGTATAAAAAAACCGGAACTTCGGGGTTTTTTGGAAAAATGTACAAATTATCATTCTTAACTTTTTTAATTCCCTTAGCGTCTCAAAGTCGCTTAGGGAATAAAAAAAGTGCTAATTTTACACCATTATTAATAACTAACAATTACTATCATGAAACTTAAACTACATCTGCTCATCATTCTGTTCATTTCTCTTGCTACAACTACAGTTGCCCAACATCAAAATATTATGATCAGCAACACAAACTCGCCCGAGGAGCCATCCATTGCCATCGACCCCAACAACACCAACCGGTTGATTGCAGGGGCCAACATTAATAATG
The DNA here is from genome assembly GCA_002254335.1 of Bacteroidetes bacterium 4572_114. GTDB lineage: Bacteria > Bacteroidota > Bacteroidia > Bacteroidales > 4484-276 > 4484-276. The sequence goes on from NIVA01000233.1 coordinate 2,273, forward strand.
TCTTTCATTCAGAAGATGGAGGGTACACCTGGGACGTGGCCTATTTATATTCTGCTACCAATGGCGTGTGGGGCGACCCTTGTGTAATGGTCGATAACAATGGAAATTACTACTTTTTTCACCTTTCTAATCCAAGCACCGGAAGTTGGATAGACCGCATCGTTTGCCAGAAATCGACCAATGGAGGTGATACATGGAACAACGGCTCCTACATGGGGCTTAACGGTAGCAAGGCGCAGGACAAGGAATGGGTGGCCATTGACAGGAATACCGGGGTTATTTACTCAACCTGGACACAGTTTGATGATTATGGTAGCTCAAACCCCAGCGACCGCAGTAACATTATGTTTTCAAAATCGACAGATGATGGTGAAAGCTGGTCATCAGCTATGAGGATCAATGAAGTGGATGGCGACTGTATTGATGATGATAACACTGTTGAGGGCGCTGTACCCTGCGTTGGGCCAAATGGTGAAGTGTACGTTTCCTGGGCCGGGCCGCTTGGAATTGTCTTCGACAAATCGTTGGACCAGGGGGAAACCTGGCTGGAAAACGACATTTTTGTTACCGGTTTTCCCGGGGGATGGGCTTACGATATTCCCGGGATTAGCCGATGCAATGGTTTGCCCATCACCATTTGCGACCTTAGCGGAGGCGAAAATCATGGAACTATTTACATCAACTGGACTGACCAGCGCTATGGCACAGATGATACAGATGTTTGGTTAGTGAAATCGGTTGATGCCGGTGAAACCTGGACAGAGCCTGTAAGGATAAATGACGATCCCCCCGGAAAACAACAGTTTTTTACCTGGATGACTATCGACCAGGTTACCGGGACATTATATTTCGTTTTCTATGACCGCCGCGCCTATGAAGATAGTAACACCGATGTTTATATGGCCAAATCGAATGATGGCGGAGAAACATTTACTAACTTCAAAGTAAGCGAATCCCCATTTTTACCAATATCAACGGTTTTCTTTGGAGATTACAATAACATAACTGCCCACAACAATGTTGTAAGGCCAATATGGACAAGGCTCCACGATGGGCAACTTAGTGTCTGGACGGCAATTATCAACCTATTTGTTACCGATGTGGAAACTGTTGCCGAACCGGCGATCCCATTTGCCCTTGATCAAAATTACCCAAACCCTTTCAAAGAGACCACCCATTTTTCGTTTAAAATAAAGAAAACCTCCACAGTAAGCCTGAGGATAATCGACCTTTTCGGTAGGGAGGTTGCAACAATGATTGATAAAAAAATCTTACGGCCCGGGGCTTATTTTGAGCACTTCAACGCTTCGACCTATAATCTTTCGCCAGGTGTATATTATTTTTCACTTACCGGTGATGACCAAAACCAGATGAGGAAAATGATTATCGAACGGTAGGAAACGGGAAAGTTTGTAGCTCGGCGATTGACGTTTTTAGATGTTTGCACAAGATCAAATATCTGACATCGAACATCGAACATCTGACATCTGACATCTGACATCTGACATCTGACATCTGACATCTGACATCTGACATCTGACATCTGACATCATACACCCGACACCAGGCTAAATATTATTTTGATGTGCTGGGGTTGATTTTGATTAATAAAGTTCCTATCGTCTTCCTGTAAAACTCGTTCAGCGGCAGACCTGTCCGCCGTTTCGCTATGGCCCGCCAGCCAAAGTGTACGGCGGACAGGCAGGCGGAGCCGCGAAATATTTATAGAAATAAGATGATCAGACACCTCATTGAGGTGCAGAGCACCGGAATATTTTCGCCGGCATAATATTTCGGTGCTCTGCACCTTTTGTTTACACAGATGCGTGGTTTTACTATAAATATTATCAGTGCCCTGCACCTGGCCTGTCCAAATTATCCTGGCATTTTTAGTTGGATAGTTCTTAAACAAAAACGTTACGACATGAAACGAGACCGCACGACCACAGGTTATACGACTCCATCCATACGGACTCGCTTCGCTTTCTTCATCAGTTGTATTCCTTGCGATAACCCTTTTATAACATGGTTGAGCCGTATCCCTGTCGGCCCCCTTTCATAAGACATATCAAAAGTGGTCCTGTCGAGGTACATGGCACGGTAGTGAATGGTCACGCTGTCGGTAGCTTTCGGGAAGTCACCCTGGCCTATTTTAAGGGTTTTATATTGTAACCCATTGGGCAGGGCAAACACCCCCTCCTGATTTTTGTTTCCCTCAAGGAACTTTTTTCCTTCCTCCTTATTGTTGGCCAACATTTGAAGGAAGCGTTCTTCTTCTTTCTTTTCGAGTACCTTTTGAAAGTCAGCGATCAATTGATCCCGTACGGTATCAGAAAAAATCCCGCCATCACCTTTCAGGGCATCGGCTATGCCTTTATAGATCATAACCGGGTTGGGGTCGATTTCCTGATCGTGTATGCCCTGGCCGTAATCCCAGCCAATGATGTAGCTTATCGAGTCCATCTTGGTTTGTGGCATAACTTTTCCCGGATCGTTGATGTCTGTTGTATTGCAGGAGGTTACGAATACCCCTATCAAAACAACTGGTATTATAATGCCCTGGATTATCTTTTTGATTTTAATCATTTTCTGGTTTGTCATTAGTTGATTATTACTGACTTTGTTCAACCCCTTCGGGGTTTTAGACTTATGGTGGGTCATTCACTCCACTCCACGAGCTTCGCCCGTGGTTATTCATGTTCAACCCTTGCAGGGTTGTTGTTGCAAAATACTCTACCACAACATTCCATTCCTCCGTACGGACAGATATTTACCAAAACCTGGCAGAGTTCGTAGAACCTGTCGGAGTTGGCCATTTAGAGAAGAATGTCATCCCTCACCAAATTTCAACCAAACTCCAAACAACCAACTCCAAACTTCCTATTCAGCCCTGTCCTTTTCAACCCTTTTCCTGTAAAGGATATAATACATGGATGGGATTACAAACAAAGTAAGGAATGTTGCAAAGGTAAGCCCAAAAATTATGGTCCAGGCCAGCGGGTTCCAAAATGCGGCGCTATCGCCACCAAAATATATGTTCGGGTCAAGTTCGGTAAACAATGTGCTTCTTTAAAACTCATACCGCGGCTGATAAGAACATCAATATAGTCGATAAGTATGATGGCGTTTTTCACCACTATCCCAATTACGGCAATTAAGCCCATGCCCGTCATGATGATGGAAATACTCATATCAAATATCGTGGTGAACAAAAACACGCCAATCATACTAAACAGTACCTGGGCAAGGATAACAAGCGGTTTGGACAGTGAATTGAATTGAGATACCAGTATAAGAAAAACCACAGCTATGGCAATAAGAAATGCCATCATAAGAAAGTTGGAAGATTCTTCCTGGTCTTGCTGTTCACCGGTAAAAACAAATTCATATCCACTTTCCAGGTCATAGGATTGGAGTGCTTCGGAAATCTGCTGTACGATTTCGTTGGCGTTGTACCCGGTAAGTACGTTCGATCCCAGGGTAATAGTGGGTTTGTATTCCTGGTGGATAATTCCGCCATAGGATGATTTGTATTCGATTTGTGCGATGGAAGAGATGGGGATTTGCCTTAAGCCATTTTTTCCGCCAGGAACTGGTATTTTAAGGTTCATAAGGTCGCTGATCTCTTCCCTGTACTTTTCTTTCAGGCGCACATTTATCGGGTACTCTTCATCACCTTCGCGGTATTTTGATGCCGTGGAGCCGTACAGCGCAGTCCTGAGGATCATCCCAACATAAGCCGTGCTTATCCCAAACCGGTTGGCCTTTACCCTGTCGATTTTTACAATTACCTCGGGCTTGTCCAAATCGGCGTCCGAACGTAAGTCTTCGATGCCGGGGATGTTCAGTGAGTCGATAAAATTTTTGGTTTGTTCCGAAATCCGTATCAGATCGGTGTAAGGCTTTTTGGCCCCGCCCCTTATTTCCAGGTTGATGGGCTTGCCTGTACGTGGGCCGGATGCTTCGCGGTCAACGATAATTTCTGCCCCTGGAAACCCTTTTATCCGGCTTCGCATTTCAGAAAGGACAGAGGTGGTGCTTATCCCTGTCCTGAATTTATATTCAACAAAATTTACCGAAACTTTCGATAACCTTGCTTGTCTGCTTCTTTCAAAAATACTTTGCCCGGCATTAACTGCAACATTGGTAATCACCGATTCCACATTTGGGTTGTTATGCCCGATAATGGCAAAAATGGTATCTTCAACCTGTTTTGTTACCCGGTTGGTTACTTCTATATCAGTACCTGCCGGCATGGTAACGTAAACGAAAACACTGTTTGGCTCGCCCTCGGGGAAAAAGACCACCCTGGGCGGTATAACACTCATAAGGTAGAAGGTAAAGAAAAACAGAAGAACAGTACTTAG
>NIVA01000047.1 GCA_002254335.1 Bacteroidetes bacterium 4572_114
TGCCAAACTGGTTGATCACAAACCTGCCATTTGATATTTCATCACCGTCCCATTCTAAAATAATTTCGCATGTTTCGGGGATGCGGTAAAAAATCCCTGGCTGATACCCTTCAGCCGTTACGGGAATTGGAAAACCATCGACAACATCTGCCACCCCGCCGGATATAATATTTAACAGCACTTTTTCGCCCGAGGAGCTTCCTGCCCTTGTTATGCCGGTACCGGATGAAAAATTAAAGAGGTTGACACCGCCTTTTTCAGATTTGGCCGATGGGGCATAGTAAAATGTAAACTGATCGAAACCGGAAAATGATTTCCCCCTGAACAGGGCCATATATTCCATTTCCTGTTCTTTGAGTTCACCGTCCATATATGCAATTGTGCCTGCCGAATAAGCTGTTTCCTGAAACCCGGTAAGCAACTTATATCTTGCATCCCTTATCCCCTCAATTTTATTCATGGCTTCTGTGGCGAGATCTTCATTAGTTTTATTGATGATGCGGGTACGATAAAAATGTTTTTCAACCATTACAGTATCCACGTCAACTTTCCTGATAATGGTATCAACTTTTGTACTGATTTTGCTATTTATAATAAAATCTGCCATTCCGCCTTTAAAATCAATATCCTTATACATTACCAATTGTTCGTTATCATCATCGGGAGCGATCCCCAAATCAATATTATTTGCCCCAACCAGATATCCTGAATTGTTCAGTTGTACAAGCAGGGTTTTCAACTCTTTTGAGGTTTGTTCAACTGGTTCGATATAATATACCTGTTCAGGGTCAGGCTCAGTTAGTGTGCTTATCCCCACATCTTCAATTTCATAAGTGGTGTAGTCATATTTAATGGCATCATCAATCCCAAAATACTTTTCGGCGTACTCCGACAATGGGCCTTTCTGGTATTCATCAACCCTCACTGTAACGTCAATCTTTAAAACAGTCTGCGGCATTATATAAAATACGCCGTCCGTTCCTGGTTTATTTGCCGAAGGGTTTACATGTGTAACTTTTATTTGCCCATAAACCTGGGGGGACATTGCAAAAAGTAATGCTACAATCAAGATGTTTTTTTTTCTCATAATATTAGGTTCTTAAAAAATCCTTAAATCCGCAAGCAGATTCTATTTGGACACTAATTTCACTAATTTTCAAATTTGCCCATTAACAAATTTTCAAATTATATTACTTTTATTTCAAAAATAGCAATTCCCTGTATTTCGGCAGGGGCCATAATCTATCATCCACAAGCAGTTCGAGTTTGTCAACATGATAACGGATCAACTCAAAATACGGAAGTACTTTTTTGTTATAAAACAGGGCTTTATCCTGCTCGTTATCAATTTTATTTGCGGTCTTCCGCTCATCAATCATCATAATAACATTTTCCTTGATACCGGAAATATGTTCAGAAATATCTTTGATCGATTGAACCTGGCTTTTAGACAGTTTTACAAAGGTCTTGTGATCGAGCACATCCTTAAGGCCTTTTACATTTTCGATAAGGATATTTTGATATTGAATGGCCACCGGGATAATGTGGTTGGTTGCCAGGTCGCCCAACACACGTGCCTCAATCTGGATTTGCTTGGCATACTTTTCCATTTTTATCTCATGCCTTGCAACCATTTCGCGCTTAGTTAAGATTGAGTGTTTCTCATACAGGTCGATCGTATCCTGTGACAGGGTCTTAATAAGTGCATCAGGTGTTGACCTAAAATTAGAAAGGCCACGTTTACCAGCTTCCACGGCCCACTCTTCGCCATAAGAATTTCCCTCAAAACGAATATTTTTACTCTCTAGGACGTACCGGCGTAAAACCTGTAAAATGGCATTTTTCTTTTTAACACCCTTTGTTATCAAACCATCAACTTCATTTTTAAATTGAATAAGCTGGTCGGCAAGGATCAGGTTAAGCGGTGTCATGGCCTTGGAGCATGTTGCCGAAGAACCAACTGCCCGAAACTCGAATTTATTCCCTGTAAATGCAAAGGGCGAAGTCCTGTTGCGATCGGTATTGTCCAACAATATTTCAGGGATTTTTGGGATATTCAAATTTAATTCCAACGTGCTGTCGTTTTTTATCTTGCCCTGTTTTTCGAGTTCGTTTAACACTTTGGTCAACTGGGTGCCAATAAAAGCAGAAATGATGGCAGGAGGGGCTTCGTGGGCACCAAGCCTGTGGTCGTTTCCGGCCGATGCAATTGCAGACCTTATCAGGTCGGCATGGCTGTGCAACGCTTTTAGGATGTTTACCAAAAAAGTTAAAAACCTCAGGTTCGATTTGCTGTCTTTTCCTGGTGACAGCAGGTTAATCCCCGTATTTGTCATCAGAGACCAATTGTTGTGCTTACCGGAACCATTGACCCCGGCATAAGGTTTTTCGTGGAGCAGGACAGTAAAATTATGCCTGTTGGCAATGCGCTTGATCAGGTGCATCAGCAACTGGTTGTGGTCCACCGCGAGGTTAGCTTCTTCAAATACGGGGGCACATTCAAACTGGTTAGGGGCAACCTCGTTGTGCCGGGTCTTGACCGGGATGCCCAATTTGTGCGCTTCATATTCAAACTCCTTCATAAACTCCATCACACGTGCCGGTATCGTCCCGAAGTAATGATCAGACAACTGTTGATCCTTGGCCGAAGCATGGCCAAAAACAGTACGTCCGGTCAACACCAAATCGGGCCGTGCATTGAACAGGGCTGTGTCAATCAGGAAATATTCCTGTTCCCATCCCAGGGTGGCCACTACTTTATTTACATCTTTATCAAAATATTTACATACATCAACAGCAGCACTATCAACAATATTCAGGGCTTTTAACATGGGGGTCTTAAAATCGAGGGCCTCACCGGTATAAGACACAAAAATAGTGGGGATGCACAGGGTATTATCGAGCAAGAATGCTGGCGATGTTGGGTCCCAGGCAGTGTAGCCCCTGGCTTCAAATGTGTTGCGAATGCCACCACTTGGGAAACTGGATGCATCGGGCTCCTGTTGAATAAGTTCGGTGCCCCGGAAATTTTCTATGGCCTTGCCGCCTGTAACAGGATTGATGAAGGCGTCATGTTTCTCCGCAGTTGAACCTGTAAGCGGGTGGAACCAATGAGTGTAATGTGTGGCGCCCATGCCTATCGCCCAGGCTTTTAATGATGCTGCAACCTGGTCGGCAATCCGGCGTTCTATCTTCTCACCAAAACTAATGGCGTTCATAACTTTTTCATAAGCCTCGCGTGTAAGGTACTCGCGCATGGCTGCGTCATTAAATGTCAACTGGCCAAAGTAATCAGAAATTTTCCCTTTTGGGATATTGGTTTTTTTCGGTTCTCGTTCTGTAATACTTTCGAGGGCTTTTATCCTTAGCATATTATGATGTTTTTAAGTTTCTAAATATTTTTAATTTGATGTCGATTTTTTTTTTGACCATAAAAGGTATAATTTTAACCATAAAAGGTATAAAAGGTCATAGAAGTTTTCGGTTGTTATAAATTGCCACGAATGCACGAATGTTATTTTTGCTTTTTCAATCATGCTTCTGTAGGATTAAATTTCATAGCCTGGAGGCTTCATTTGTTAACAATTTTGCGGCTAATCATCCCATACTGGCCCACTGTGTTTTGTACATATCCAGATAGGATAATTACATACCCAAGTTTGCACGAATATTTCTTCCTTTTATTTCCTTTTATGCCTTTTATGCCTTTTATGGTTAATCCCCTATTCAGGCAAATCCCGAAACAATTCGTTAACGTATGTTCGCTGCCCTTCTTTATAAAGGTGTGTAACATTAAAATTAAACAACACACCTTCCGGTACTTTTATTAGTTTCGTGTATGTTATAATCTGCGCTTCGTGAAGTGGGTGGATACCTTCTGTTGATTTTAACTCTACCGGTAAAATATCCTCGACAAACAAATCGCATCTCAAATCTGTGTTCAATTGTAACCCTTTGAAATTTATAGGTACATTTATTTCTGATTTAAACTTTATCCCCCTTAAAGTTAATTCATGTTTCAGGCATTTATGATAAACACTTTCTAATAACCCGGGACCTAATACCTTGTGGACTTCAATGGCCGCACCGGTCACCCTGTAAACTAAATCTTTTAAATACGTTTTTGTTATCTCCATAATTTAATTTTTTTTTACCATAAAAGGCATAATTTTTACCATAAAAGATATAAAAGGTCATATAAGTTTTTGTTTGTTTAGAATTTTGTCGAAAATTTATCCACCCACCCGCACGGACGGACAGGTTACACGAATATTTTAAATATTACAATCATGATAGTGTGTATTCAAAAAATTATCATATGCGTTTCCCCCTTTTATTTCCTTTTATTCCTTTTATGGTTAATCCCCTTTTATGGTTAATCCCCTTTTATGGTTAATTACCAGAACATCGCCAAAAGTATAAATCATTTCAATCCTGAAATCATTTTTTAGTATTTCTTATGAGGATCAGACCGAGATAAGTAAGTAACCCATTAAGTATCAATAACTCGAACCCAAACCGGTAGCCCCAGAGCCAGGCAACCGAATTAGAGCTAATAATATAACAAGCAATGGGCGACAGAATGGCAACCAGCGGGACATAGCGGTCTTTCACTTTCCTTTTACTGAAAAGCCCAAATGCAAAAAGGCCAAGTAACGGGCCATAGGTATATCCGGCAATTTTGAACAGTTTTGAGATTACAGCTTCATTGTTGATGGTTTTAAAAAGTACAATTACCATGATTAAAAAAACTGCAATACCAAAATGCGAACAATACCTAATTTTAGTTTTTTGCCGTTCCGAATACTTCTCCGGTTTTGTGATGCCCAAAAAATCGACGGTAAAAGATGTGGTGAGCGCAGTGAGGGCACTATCGGCACTGGAATATGCTGCCGAAATAAGCCCAATAATAAAAGTAATACCTGCAACTGGCCCGAGATATTGTAATGCGATAGTTGGGAAGAGTTCATCACTTGTCCCCTGGACGGTTATCCCTTTGGTGTTGGCAAAAATCACCAATACTGCCCCAAGCGAAAGAAAAAGCAAATTCACCGGGACAAGCACCCAACTAAGGCTGATGATATTTTTTTGTGCATCCTTTAGGTTTCTGCAACTCAGGTTTTTTTGCATCATATCCTGGTCCAGGCCTGTCATTACAATAGCAATAAAAGCTCCCGAAAAAAACTCTTTCACAAAAAAGCGTTTATCCTGCCAATCAGTGAAAATCATTTTCGAGTTTTCCCCTTCAAAAATATTGCTTACCAGGCTGCCAATTGTTGTTGACATCTCACCTTTAATAAAATAAAAAGTTATTACAACAGATGCCAGCATAAATGTAGTTTGCAAAGTATCGGTCCAGACTATGGTCTTGATGCCGCCCTTAAAAGTGTAGAGGTTGATAAGTACCATAAATATAACGACAGTGCCCCAAAAAGGGATTCCATAACTATCGAAAACGAAAATTTGCAAAACATTAATTACCAGGAACATCCTGAAAGATGCGCCAATGACCCTGGAAAGCAGAAAATAAAATGCCCCTGTTTTGTAAGACCAAAACCCAAACCTTCCTTCAAGGTAACTGTATATTGAAGTGAGCTGCAGCTTGTAATATAGTGGGAGCAAAACCCTTGCAATGGTAAAATAACCCAGCAGGTAACCAATAACAACCATCATGTACGAAAACCGGGTATCGGAAACCCATCCCGGCACCGAAATAAAAGTAACGCCAGAAAGCGATGCACCAACCATTCCGTAGGCCACAACATACCAGGGGGAAACCCGGTTGCCCACAAAATAGGATTCATTGTTGGATTTGCGGGAAGTGATAAAACTTATTGCAAACAACAAAAAAGTATAACCTAAAAAACTGATGAGGATAAGTTGTGGGGACATGGTTTTGGTGGAGTGGTTAGATTTGCTATTTGCTATTTGCTATTTATTATTTGTTGAATTTATAGCTTTTGTTGCCTGTCGGCTTTTAGCGTTGAGTTGCCCATATACGAAACTATGTACCTTGTTTCGATCTTACACGAAACCGACAGAAATTATTACATCAAGATTATAAAAATCAGTATAATATAATTTTCTGTCCCGGGCAGTAGTTCGGAAATTCCGAACAACTGGTTTTTCAATAAGTTCCCTCTCTTCAAATATGTGTTTTATAGGCTCACTCATAGGCTCTTAAAAAGACACTAATGCTAACATGTTAACGATGTTTTCAGACGCGGATTTTCGCTGGTCAAACGGATTTTCAATCCGTTGTATCCGTGTAAACCTACGTCAGTTTTTTCAAATTCCCCGAAGGGCTTTCATTCTCAAACGGATATAGTCCGTCCGTCTGGATTTGCACATCACCATCCCGTACGTACGGGATCAAACTAATTTAGTTGCTTTTGATTTATTTTCTTGCATAATAAAAATTGTGAATTAACCTTGTCCAAATCATCTCACTACCCTTTTTATCCTTCTCTGTCACAATCTTCTCTAAAACACATCAAAGCGAGTTGGCAAAATCAATCAACGAATTGAACCGGAAATCAACAAGTGCAGGGTTTGCACGGGCAACAGCAAAATCATCGTTTATTAAAACTGTTTTCATTTTCAGGCGCTTGCCAAATTTCATATCACTTTCGGTGTCGCCGGCCATTATGGAATTTTTAAATTTAATGTTGGGATAATCTTTTTTTGCCTGGATGCCCATCCCCACCTGTGGTTTACGGTAAAAGCTGCCAGCAGATTTCAGATCGGGGCAAAAATAAACTTTGTCGATCCTTCCACCTGCTTCAGAAATTTCTTTTACCATCTTCCGGTGAATTTCCAGGAGTGTTTCTTCGGCCATAAGCCCCTTGCCTATTCCCTGTTGGTTGGTAACAATAACAATATTCCCGAAGGTTTCCGAAAAAACCCTGATGGCATCTAAAACACCATCCAGGAATCTAAGTTCATCCCACGACTTTACATAATCACCTGTCAGCCTGTGATTGATCACCCCGTCCCTGTCGAGAAAAAGTGTCCAGTTAGGAGAAATATTCAAACTCTTTAAATTCATCCTGTGCCCTTGCGTAATCTTCCGGCACCCCAATATCTATGAAGTATTGCCGGCATAAGATCCCGTATATTTTATGTTGTTTATAATGCTTCTCGAAGAAATCCTTTTCAAGTGAAAACTTATCGGGAAGGTCGAATTTTTTGAAGAAAGCTTTGTTTATCAGATAAACACCACCATTGATAAGGCCGGCCCCGCTTTTTTCCGATTTCTCCCAAAACCCTGTAATGCGCCGGTCATCATCCCTTTCTATTGATCCATACCTGCTTATATCGTCCATCTCACGGAGTACAATGCTTAATTTCGATTCCCGGCTATAATGTATATCAAGAAATTTTTGGTAGTCGATATGATAAAATGTATCGCCATTAAGGACATAAACCGAACTTCCTTTAACTTTTTGCATGGCAAGTTTTACCGCACCACCTGTCCCCAATGGTTCATTTTCGATGGCATATTCAATGCGTGTGTTTTTATATTTATTACCATAATGGTCCATGATGTGTTCCCGCATATATCCAACAGACATAATAACATGGTTAATCCCAAAGACATCAAGGTAATCAAGTTGGTAATCCAAAAAGGGCTTGCCATTGACCGGTGCCATAGATTTAGGGATATCCGAAACAACATCCCGGAGGCGCGTACCCAGGCCACCGGCCAATATAATTGCTTCCTTGATCATGATTGTGGAAATAATTTTGATTCAACAATTTCGCAAACAATATGGCCCAATAATATGTGGGCTTCCTGTATGCGTGGGGTATCGTTACTAGGTACGTTTATCAGGTAGTTGCATACGTCTTTCATTGCCCCGCCGGCCTCCCCTGTTAATCCCACAGTTATCATCCCCTGGTCTTTTGCAACCCTTATGGCCTTCAAAATATTTTTTGAATTTCCTGAAGTTGAAAGTGCAAAAAGCATATCGCCTTTCCGTCCCTTTGCTTTTACAAGACGTGCAAAAATTTCATCGTATGAATAGTCGTTTGCAACAGCTGTGACGTAGGATGTGTTAACATGCAAAGCCTCGGCAAACAGCGGTGGACGATCGTAATAAAACCTGCCCGAAAGCTCTGCGGCAAGGTGCTGGGCATCGGCAGCGCTGCCCCCGTTTCCACAAAATAAAACCTTCCCATCGTGTTCAAACAGGCTCACCATTTCATTGGCCACATCCTGTATTACTTTGAGTAGGCCCTTATTTTTCAGAACTTTCTGTTTTGTTTCTATAGAATTTTTTATCGATTTTTCGATCATGTACATATTGTTAATTTGGGTGCAAAGATAGTTTTTTGGGAGTAGTAGGAATGTTGAATATCGAATAAAAAACACAAATCGACATTGTTAATTGGATGTTTTATATTCTAAATTTTCATCCAATCACCTGCCCCTGACAGGTCTTCGACTCTTTCAGGTCTTGCTGGACTGTGACCTGTCCGTACGGACAGAGTCAAAAAAAGAGAAAGGAATACCGGATGTTGAAGTTTATTAATCAGCACTATTCCTCTCATATACCTCTACCTTTTCGCAGACCTCCGCCCCTACTCCATCGAAACATCCTTCAAAACCTTTCGGTATGCATTAAAGATGTTGGCCCTGGAAACAAAGCCAATATATTTACCATCATCTATCACAGGAAGGTTGTAGTAACCGGTTTTCCTAAATTTTTCCATTACACCATCCATAGGTTCAGATGTGGAAATATGCTCTTTGGCCTGGATCATATACGCAGAGATTGGATTTTCGTACATATCAGGATGAAACATATCTTTTTCGTACATATCAGGATGAAACATATCTGCCCTCACGTCATCCATATCCACCAGCCCTAAGTAAACCCGGTCTTCATCCACAACAGGAAAAAAGAAAACATCGAACCGCAGAATATCAAATATTGAGGAATGTTTGCATCGGGAAGAATGGTCATTAAATCACTATCAATTACCCTTTTTACATTTAGTAATGTTAAAACGGTTTTGTCTTTGTCGTGGGTTATCAGGTCACCTCTTTCGGCCAGCCTTCGTGTAAAAATGGAATGGGGCTGGAAAAGTTTTATCGTGATAAATGCAATGGAGGTTGTAAGCATCAGAGGCACGATCAGTTCATATCCATTGGTCATTTCGGCAATAAGGAATATGGCAGTTAAGGGCGCATGCAGTACGGCCCCAAGCACACCCGCCATCCCGACAAGAGTAAAATTTCCTTCGTGCAGCGGCCTGATAAAATCAAAATTATTGAAAAAACGGGAAAGAAAAAAACCTGAAAAGCCCCCCATTACTGCAGCAGGTGCAAAAATCCCACCAATCCCACCGGCCTCGGTAGTTAACGTGGTGGCAATAATTTTAATAAATATCAGGAATGCAATAAACATAATGAACACCCACCAGATATCCCTATAATTATATAATGCGGTATTGATAAGCAATTGATCGGATTGCCCGGTCATAATCAATTTAATGGCCGCATATCCCTCACCATAAAGCGGGGGAAACAAAAATATCATCACACCAAGGGCCAGGCCACCAATTAAAGTCCGGTTATAACTGTGCCTAATTTTTTTAAACTTGTTTTGAATATAATGGTGCATCCAGTTAAAATATAGAGAGACCAACCCACATATAACACCAAGTAAAATATAAAAATGGGCATCGCCCACCTCGAATGGCTGGGTAACCGAAAAATGGATCAGCATATCTTCGGCAAGCAGCAATTTGGCTGTAATGGCCCCGGTTACTGATGCAATCAGTAGCGGAATGATGGAAGATGTTGTCAGGTCGAGCATCAGCACCTCAAGGCTGAAAATCACTGCCGCTATGGGCGTAGTAAAAATAGAAGCCATGGCACCTGCAGCACCGCAGCCAATGAGCAATGTAGTATTTTTGTAATTTAACCTTAGCGTCTGCCCAATGCCAGATCCCAGGGAAGCACCGGCTGCTATAATGGGCGACTCTAATCCAATTGACCCGCCAAACCCGGCAGTAAATGACCCGCCAATTACCGAGGAAAAGTATTTATACCATTTCATCTTTCCATCAAGGCGCGAAATCACATAAAGTATCCTGGGGATACCCTGGTCGGTGTTGTCTTTGATCACCCACTTTACAAGGAAAACCACCATTGCTATACCAACAGCGGGATAAAGTACATACCAGATATTTTGTGTAGAAATATTAAAAAAGCCTGTTAGGGTTTCCTTGATATAAAACACAAATGATTTAAGGAAATAAGAAGAGAACCCTGCACCCAGCCCAATCAACACACTAAGAAAAATAACAAAATAGGAATCGTTAATTTTCCTCGCCCGCCATATTAAAAAACGTCCGATAATCCTGCGGCTTTTCATGGCGTAAATATAGAAAAATTAACACGATGCACTTAAAAACATGAAAAAAGAAAATGGCTAAATATTATTTTGATGTGCTGAGGCGTATTTTTAAAAATATGGATTTTAATGTCTCAAGTGAAATTGGTTTCAGCGGCAGCGCCGCGCAATATTTGTAGAAACAAGATAATCAGATGTCCATCCAAGGTGTAGAGCACCGCAATATTGTACAACCTGGAAAATATTACGGTGCCCTGCACCTTCATTATTCTTTGGGGAGATTCATTTCTACAAATATTACCGGTGCTCTGCACCTAATACTCAAGATAGAATTATTTGCACTAAAAGAGTGTTCGGAATGGTCACCAATTTAGCTGCAAATTATATTTTGGAAATATCGCGAGAACAAACAATATGAATATGGATATTTTTTTGATGACCTTTTTTTTATTCCCGACACATCAAAATATTTATTAGCCAGGAATGTGACCTGGAAGACATCGAAACCACTGCCTATAACTCACGGATATCATCCATAATCCGGTGGGCAAGTTCGTTTGCCTTGTTTTCGCTTTCACTTTCTGAATAGATACGTATAATGGGTTCGGTGTTTGATTTGCGCAGGTGTACCCACTCCTTGCCAAATTCTATTTTAACGCCGTCTATTTTATTGATTGGCTGGCCGGTATATTTTTCTGCCACCTGTTCAAGGATTACGTCCACGTCCATTTCGGGCGACAATGCGATTTTATTTTTGGTGCGACTTCATCATTGCCACAACATTTACCTCACCAACGGCGGCAGCAAAATATTTACCGCCCGCAGCTTCTGTAACATCCCTCAACGCGCGGGTTGACGAGAGGTTTGATGCGGTATTGCCCTTACTGTTTTGCAGAATGTAATCAGCAACCGCAACCAACGTATATTCCTCACCAAACATAGTCCCATCTTCATTAATTATCGCCAGCCTGTCAACATCGGGGTCCACAACAAAACCCACATCGCATTTGGTTTCTTTTACCAGGCGTGAAATTTCAGTAAGGTTTTCGGGCAAAGGCTCAGGGTTGTGGGGGAAATGTCCATTCGGCCGGCAGTACAACTCTTCAATTTCGGCAACCCCAAGAGCACTTAACAAACGGGGAATGGCTATTCCCCCGGTAGAATTAACGCC
>NIVA01000234.1 GCA_002254335.1 Bacteroidetes bacterium 4572_114
ATGGCCGTGGCAGCAGTGTCCAACCAGTTATATTACGACAACATTTACCAGGAACGCTACATGGGCCTGAAATCGGAAAACCCTGAAGATTTTATTGAAGGCTCGCCCATCACCTATGCCAAAAACCTGGAGGGCGACCTGCTCATCGTTCACGGAACCGGCGACGATAATGTCCATTATCAGAATGTTGAGGCTTTGATTATTGAACTAGTGAAGCATAATAAAATGTTCCAGGTGATGCCCTACCCGAATTGTTCGCATGGTATTTATGAAATCGAAGGAGCTACTTTGCACTTGTTTACTTTGCTTACCAAATTTCTGGAGGAGCATGTTGAGGCGGGGGGAAAGTAGGGGAGGAAGGTGTTTGGAAGATAAGGGAAATAGGGTATATAAGGGGGGTGAGGGTATAGGAGATGAAAGATTACTACTGAAACGGGCAATAGAGTGGAGCAAATTGGCCAACTCTGTCAGGTTCTGCCCCCGATAGTTATCGGGGCTGTCAGGTTTTGGAGAGACCTGACCGTACGGACAGGGTCAAAGAGAAAATCAGGAAATATTTATGATGGGAAAAATAGTATTAACAACAAATTCTGTAAAGAAAATTCAGAAAGACTGGTTTTTTCCAAACCACTGTCGTATTGTTTCGATTTCTTCCCTGCTTAATTTTTCCTGGCCACTTCCTTCATGATCCAAAATAGCAATGCAATACCTATAAGATTGTGTAAGTCCCCTTAAAAATTCATGGGAATAATTATAAATACCTGGATCATGACGGGGATGTGGGAAAACATCAAAATCTATTTTTGTGATTTGTTCAACCTTTGGAATCCTTTGTAGTACACCCCTTAAGGTGAACTCCATATTTTTATCTGCAACTAAAACAATCAAATCTTTCATGCTTATTAGCCTAAAATTCCACTTGCAAATAATTCACTGAGGTCAATATTTCCCTGCCAGTTTTTAATTAATGGATGATCCGTTCCATTTACTACATCAGTGATCCCATCTTTTGTTTTCGCAAAACATAATACATCACCGGGATTTACCAAACTTAAAATAACAGGAGAATGAGAAGCAATTAATATCTGTGAATTGTAAACAGATGATAAAGATTGATAAACTGTTTCTATCGCTTTGGGATGAATGCCGTTCTCAGGCTCTTCAATTAAATAAACCCCATAAAAATCAGGTAAATATGCCGGTAAAGTAAGGGCCAACAAACGTAAAGTACCATCTGAAACAAGCCAACTGGGCACTTTAATATTGTTGTTATATTCAATTTGTAAATACCGGTGTTTGTCATCTGCCCTTTCAATTGTTGAAATACTCTGTACGTCCGGTAAGGCAGTCTTGATATGAGATACCCATTTATTAAACCTGGATTCATCTTTTTTCAAATTCTCAATAACCCAGGGTAAATTGGAACCATCCGCTTTAAATTTCTTTGTTTGGCCCGGAGGACTTGCCATTCTTATATTTAAGCTGTCGAGAAAAAAAAGCTGGACCCCTTCAATTAAGAAATCCTTTAACCATGTTGATGCAGGAAATTTTGTTTCATCAGCAGGAAGGTTTCCCAAAGCAGATTTTTTAACGCCAAATTTAAATGATGGCATCCACCCATTTCCTGATTTCTTGTATGTTTCATCATAAAAATTATCGTCCCCCCCGAAATTATTGAATCCTGATTAATTAAAATTATCCTTTCTTCTTTTATCGCATGTTCTTTTGTTTCAGTGTCCAACCCAAATCGTATTTCATAACGAATAATATCAAGCGACTTATTGCCTAATTTATTTATGATATCCAGTGGCAACTCTGCTTCAATAGCAATTTCAATATCACCACCTTTTGAAGAGAAAGTTAAATCGTTAAAATTACTCGTGCGCTGGTGTATGGCATAATCAATACCATCATTCAATAAATCGGACAGGAAACTGATAACATCAAGGAAAGTCGTTTTGCCGCTTGCATTAGCGCCGATTAAAACATGGAACTTATTCAACGGTTGATGAATAAATTTTAAACTCCTGAAATTTTTTGCCTCGATAAGGATAATCATAGTTCTGCAAAACTAATCATTTATTAAAATATCCCAAAAACCCCATCGGGCGTTATGCCAAGATAGCGGTACCAGGTTTCTCCCATTAATATGTTTACAAGCCACCCGATGACCAGCATTGTAAAACCAAATTTGAAGGTGTTGGTGAGGCTGTATTGGTCGGTTTCGTAAAGCAATGCTGCGGGTTTGCTGTTGAAAGGCAGCATATAAACGTGCTCGATTAAAAACGCCACCGGCAAAGCCAGGCTGAGCACGCTAAAACCAAAACGGTTGGCCACACCAATGGCGATGGGCACAAATATCATGGTGCGCATTGTTTTAGATTGAAAGAACAAAGCACTGAAAGCCATGGCAAAAGTAAGCGCGAGGTAGAGCACCCAAAATGGTGTATTTGCCCCAAAACCCAACGAATCAAAAACAGCATCCACAGAGATGGAAGGCAAATCAGTAGATTTAAAACCGGCACCGAGCGTGTATGCGCCTGCAGAAAACAGCATGAGGTGCCACGGGATATCCACATCATTCCATTTTAAAAAAAGGATTGCCGATTTTACTTCCTGGAAATCCATTTTACCAAGTTTGTGCAATTCCTCCCTTAAGCGATCCATTCCTCCTGAAATTTGTGGCAGGCGTTCCTCTTTTTTTAATGGGAAGAAAATCCTCGTAGCTACAATATATCCCAGAAACATAAGCAGGAGGGCAACCATAAAATTCCCCTTCATCCAATCGGTAAAATAAATATCAATTCCGGTAGCCCCGGTTATTAGTGCTGCAGCTAGTAAATTTGCACCCGATCCCGTTAAAAACCCACTGGCGCCAATGTTGATATAAAACAGGTTTTGCAGGACAATATTTCTCCCGAAATTGTTTTTCTTCTCCCCGCCCCTTGCACCGTAAATAGCGGCAATTACCATAAATATTGGAAGCAATATTGCTGCTTTGGCCGTGGTGGCCGAGATAAAAGCCGACAATACAATATTAATGAGCAGAAAGCTGAGAAAAATGGAAGATGACTTTTTTCCGAAACGAAGGATAAACCAAAGGGCAAACCGTTTTGCAAGGCCGGTCTTGACCAACATACTTGCCAGCACAAACGACATAATATTCAGCCACATTACTTTGTGCCCTAACTGGGCATAAGCTTCTTTTTCGGAAAGTACGCCGGTAAGTACAAGTGCGATTATAATGAGTAGCGAGGTGAGGTAATTGGGGATGGCTTCGGTCATCCAAAGCAAAACCCCTGCAACAAATATGGCCAGCATGGCAATGTTTATCCTCGAAAATTCGGATGCGCCAATTTGCCGAAAAATATTTCCGGCGTATTCACTTAACGAACCCGAATCGATATTTAATAAAAACCCGGGCTTAAAAATAAAATAGATCAGCACAAAACTTATAATTGCCAGCGGCCCGCCAATCGTAGCAAGAAATGATTCAACTTTCGATTTCGTTCGTTTTGGCAACTTCTCAATCCGGTAGTTTTGCATATCCAGGGGATCGAAATTGTTGTTATCATTTTTGGGAATATTGGCAGACATTTTTCTGATAAATTTTGTTTATATGAGTCCGGTCAAAAAAGCCATATTTTGCCGCTAATGCGCTAATAAACTTTTCTAAATACCTTGTAATCATGTGTTTGAAAATAATTAAATTTCGCTAATAATCAAAAACTTCGTTTTTAGACCGGACTCTCATATGTTTTTTGCGGTAGGCTAGGGGTTGATAGGTTTTGGTGATCCATCCATACGGACTTGCTACGCTTCATACGGACTTCTTTCAGTCGTCGGTGATTGGTGGTCAGGATTTAGTCTTCCAACTTTTACATCCGTCATCCGACTCCCGTCTTCTTTGACGTTTCCAAGTCCATATCCCGCATGTGCGGGATTGGAAAGTCGGGAATGGAACCGTTTAAAAGTGAAAGAAAAAAATATTTGGTTGATGAAATCGATTATTGTTTTCAAGCAGCCCGGCATCCAATTTCCACCCTCTCTCACCCGACATCCGTCACCCGTCACCCGTCACCGGTCTTCCTTCTCCCCAACTACCAGCTCTTAAACGGGGTTTTCATCAACATGGAATTGTAATAACGTACGTCGCCGGTTACCTCTTCGCCAAGCCATTCAGGTTTTTCGAAAGGATGATCTTCGGCAGGCAACTCGATTTCGGCAACGGTCAACCCTTCATTATCACCATAAAATTCATCGACTTCAAATTTCAACCCTGTTTGCTCGGGTACGATAAAACGTGTTTTGTCTATTACACCGGGTTCACATATCTTTAGCAGCTCATTTGCTTCATTAACCGGGATTTCATTTTCCCATTCAAACCGGCTTGCACCCGACTCGTTTCCAATTCCTTTGATGGTTAAAAAACCTTTATCACCTTTAATACGTACACGTACCGTACGTTCAGGCACCGATGAAAGATAACCCTGGGTTATCCTGGTCTCTTTGGTCATCAAATTTTTGTAATCCCCTTTTACCAAAAATTTTCTTTCAATTTCTTTTGCCATTTTAGTTTCTTTATTGTTAATTATTTAGCTACTTTTTAATAGTCACATATCTAACTTCCACTGCCACAGACCCCCTCTAACTCCCCCTTGAAGGGGAGGATTCCACCGCACTGGCCATTGCCGTGGCTCGTGCGTGGGGACACCCTTCCCCTGTAGTGGGTGGACTCCCACTGCACTGGCCAGTGCAAACGGATATAGCAAACTGTACCAAAGGAACTTCTTTCACGACAGCTTAAAAATTAATATGAAAAATCCGGAAAATAAAATTAGGACCGTTCCAATACACCACCCTTCCATTCTTCCATTTTTCCATCCTTCCATTCTTCCCTCTTTCCATCATCCCATCAATTAGCCAGTTTCTTGTCGATCATACCAATATTTATGGTTTTTTTGATGTCTTCAATTTCAGTTGACTCCGAATTTATTGTGGTAACCATTGCACCATTGATGTAAACATTGGCATACTCGCAAATGGTGTCGTTTACCATAAACCCATAGCGTTCTTTTTCTACGGTCTTTGGCATTTCAACCCTAAAGGCCGGGAAAACTTCCTTTTCAAGCATTTCGGCCTTCATTGGGAATTTGCCTTTCATAAGGGGGTTCCATTGTTCCAGGCCATCAACTTCGCTAACAAATGTTTTGATGTCCATTTTTCCATTCCTGATTTTTGTGTTGTTTACATCATTAGTCCTGGAAATGATATAAATTTCTTCTGAAGTCCTTTCCCATACTTTTTTGGGGACCGGGATTGATAGCCTTGACATTAAGTAGGCCGCATCCTGAAAATCCCTTCCAAATGTCCTGAACTCAAACCGGGGTTTTGAAATCTCTCCAACTTTCAATTTTTCTTTTGTCATGATAGTGTTAAATATTTGGGTGATTGTTTTATTTTCTTTCGTGTAATTTGTTTTCAAAATTCAATACTGTTCCAGCTTTCGGGCAATGCCGTCAGTCCCATAATTCTTTTAAGGGCCAAAGGATAACTAACATTTTCCACCTTACCGTCAATGGTCAATAATTTTTTTGCTTCGATAACATTTTTAGGGTTTTCCGATTCGATACAAATGGTTTTGATAGCAGCGCCGTTTACTTTTATTTCAGCAATCTCGGTAATGCAATTAGCCACAGTATATGCATGCCTGGTTTTCCAAACATAGGCTATTGCAAGGTCGGGATCGACAGTTACCACCTCGTTGATAAATTGTTTTAGATCCAAAGGGAATTCGCCAACAAGAAAGGGGTTCCACTGCTGGAGATCCAGGTGGTCCTGCTCCAGCACCTTAATGTCCATAACCCCTTCCCTGATTTTTACATTGTTTTTCCGTTTCCAGGGTGTGAGCAAATACACCGAATCCATTTGCCGGGTCATTTCCTTAGACGAAAGTTTTTTGATCTTGCTTTCGTACTTTGCAAGGTCATTTCCAAAAATCCTGAATTCGTACCTGGGGATTACTGAAACTACCATACCTGTTTACTATTTCTATTTTTTATTTATTATTTACTATTTATTATTTTATAGATATTTAGCCTGGATGATGCATCGTTAATTAAATATATCTGATCATCATCAACTACAACACCTTCATATTTCGGGTCATACAGATTTAAACCAAGCATCACCGAGGCGTTGTAATCGCACTTAAACAACCTTTTCGATTCATCGCTGACTATCCACAATAATGAATGGTCGGTATCTACAAAAACCCCTGAATAATCTTCTGCAAAATTCAGGTCTTTCTCACTTATAATGCCCGATGAAGGGTTCCAAATAACCAACAGTTTTGGGTTTATCTCATTAAGGATGTAATAATACTTATTGTTTGAGTTGTAGGAGATACCTTCCAGCCCGCTATTGTCAGAACCAAAAGGGATGACTATTTTATGGACCCCTGTTGTAACCCCCGAGGTGTAATCAATCAAAGCTACTTCCCGGTCCCTTTCATCCACAACTGCTATCAGGTTTTCATCGGGATTATAGGTTACCCCTTCGAGGTCGCTGCCTGTGTAATCTAATACCCTGATTACATTCCCCAGCAGGTCGAGTTCGTAAATTTGATTAGTTTCATCGCTCACCGTAAGCAAAGTATTTTGGCCCGGGCCAAAAGACAGGCCCGAAGGTTCAGGGACATCAATCGCAAAACTGTTGGTCATCTCAAGTTCGCCCATAGGCATCTCAACCACCGGGACCGGTGTGCTTTTCTCAGTGCATGAATATGCAATAAGAAAAACGATTGTTATGATTGGGATTCTTTTCATTGGCGGATTCTTATTAGTCATTTTGCTTCGCGTCGTTGATGGTCATTTACTTTGCGTCATTGATGGTCATATTTTTTTCGCTTCCCTCAATATCTGGCATCCAGCTTTCTTCCTCATGCATCCAGCACCCGTCACCCGACATCCGGCACCCGGCATCCGTCCTCCCCCTCTTTAGTTTCCGTTTGCACTGCCCGGTGTTGGGCCTAATTCGGTATTGGGATCAAAAATCACCCAGGTTGTGTTACCGTCAGTGTCCCTTCCGGCCGACGTATCTGTCGGAGGGGCTTCAACCGGAGTACCACCACCTGCACCATCACCATAACTTAGGGCATCAACATAGGAAGCGCCATCCTGTGATAAACCAATATCATCGCCACCGCTGCCCAGCTTAAAGTTCAGGTGCAGGCCTTCGCCCAGTCCGTTTGCTTTAAGGATAAGATAACCGTGGCCGGCAATCAGCGTTTGTTCAGGAATATCAGTTGGTATTTGATACAACATAGTATCGGTAAGTGATTCTGTAACGTACCAACCACCTATATCAATTGGTGTTTCCCCCGTGTTATAAATCTCTATCCAATCGGGAAAATCATCAGGCCCACCATCTGGGATAAAGGTAGTGTCGTTGCTGCACATAAACTCGTTAATGATAAGTCCCCCTGCGGCGGGCATGTTCCCAACATTTGAGGACCCTGGCGTTTTTTCGTCTAAGGTTGCCCATTCAGGCCCTGCATCAGGCATCCTCCCAAAGGACTTGGCCCCTTCGAGGCCATTAAAATCACCTGATTCATCATTTAATACTTTTTCGGGGCTGTAGATGGCCACGGTATTATCAGATGTAGAACTTAAGCCCATATCGATAAATATTTTCCCATCCACAATTGAAGTAGGGATATCGGCCCCCCCGGCATCGGTGGCCCCACAAATCAGTACAAGAAAACCTTGTGGGGGAATGGTTGTAACATTTATTTCAGTGCCCGGGATTTGATTGTATTTGGCCTCTTCCCCTGGTTTGTCCGTTATCCACATATC
>NIVA01000048.1 GCA_002254335.1 Bacteroidetes bacterium 4572_114
TCGATACCCTCTTCAATTTGTTGTTTTATCGATTTTGAAGGTGAACAGTACGATGGGTTAAAAGCATCATTATTACAATAGGTGCACCCGCCTGTACCTTTTGAACCATCACGGTTAGGACATGTAAAGCCGGCATCCACCGTTACCTTTTGCACCCGCTCGCCAAACTCCTTAATAAAGTATTGTGCGTAGGAATTAAAACGGCGGTTATGGCCCCAGGGAAAAGTCACATCTGACATTTAAAGTAATTTTAGGATGTAAATATTGCCCAAAAATAAAATAGGGGGCGAACTACAAAGATTCACCCCCTATTGGATAAGTATTTATTGTTAAAAACTAATTGTTACGCAGATACTCTTTCGAGCCATTTTAACATAAATAGCATCATTGTCATCGAAATAAGGCAAACACCTACAAATACCCCCCAGGTAATCCATAAAGGAATAGAGGTATATAAGATAGCGCCAATAAACAATAACTGGTTGCCCAGGGCCGTGGCACCAAGCCAACCACCCTGCATAAGGCCCTGGTATTGTGGAGGGGCAACTTTTGAAACAAAGGCAATACCCAGAGGGCTGATAAATAACTCAGCAACCGTTAAAATAAAATATGTGCCCAACAATAAGAGTGGGGTAACTTTTTGAATATCATCAAGCGGTGTACCACCTGTTTCAGGGTTTATTGCCGAATACAATGGAAGTGTCGTAGATCCTACAGACATTAGAACGTAAGCCATAGCAGCGATAAACATACCTATGGCAATTTTTTTAGGAGTTGAAGGTTCTATGCCCTTATTTTTCAGCCAGCCAAAAAGGCCGACAATTACCGGTGTTAAGAACACTACAAAGAACGGGTTCATCGCCTGGAATGATTCTACGGATAAATTAAACCCAGCAAATTTCAGTACTGTATAATCACGGGCAAAGAATGTAAGTGTCAATCCATTTTGATGGAAGGAGAACCAAAAGAAAATCACTACACCATAAACAGCTAACAATGCATATATGCGCCGCCTGACTTCTTTGATGTCCATTTTTTTAATTTCCTGTATATTGCCTTTATCATCTGTTTTAACAACAGATGCACCTGGATCGGGGAAACGTTTTTTGTTATACAAATAAATAACAAACGAAATGGCCATCGCCAAAATCGCTATACCAAACGCATAATGAAAACCTTCGGTAAAAATATTAAGATAATTGTTGGCAAAAGCAGTTAGGTCGGTTACCTGTCCGCTAATGGTGGCATCATTGGCCCATGTTTGAAGCTTATCAACGGAATCGGCTGAAATAGTGCCATTAAGCTGGGAATGACAAAGGGCAGGCAGTTCGGCATTATAAAGGAAATTATGTTGTTTTAGCCACCATGTCCTTATCCCGGGGGCAATAAAAGGGGCAACAACAGCACCAATATTGATAAACATGTAAAAAATCTGAAACCCGGAACCTCTTTTTTCATCACTATAATTTCCCTGGTCGTACATCTGGCCAACCAAAGCCTGAAGGTTGCCTTTAAATAAACCGTTGCCAAAAGCAATTACGAATAACCCAACTAAAGTAATTGTGAGGTACAAAGTCAAGTTTGGAACAGGGGTAGGTGTTGGAACGGCCATAATCAAATAGCCCAGGGACATCACTACTAAGCCAACTAAAATGGTCCCTTTAAAGTTCTTGGTTTTGTCTGCAATAATACCACCTACCAACGACAAAATATAAATCAGTGCATAAAACGTAGCGTAAATGTAGCCGGTAGTTGTTACGTCCAGCCCGAATTTCGACACAATAAACAACGACAGGATGGCCATCATTGTATAAAAACCAAAGCGTTCGCCCATGTTGGCAAGTGCCGCCGCAATTAATCCTTTCGGATGTCCTTTAAACATAATTGTAAATTTTGATTAATATTTCTTTTAATTAATGATTTCTAAAATTTGCCCTAAAATAAAGTGCACAAAAATAGATAAATTTGAATGTGATGTAATTTAGATTTAATATTTTTAAGTATGCCTCAATCTATCAATAGATTAAGGAATTTTTTATAACTTGTAAATTGGCCGGGAAACAGAAATTATTGAGTTGTTTGTAATAAATTATTTTAATGGTCGTCTTGATACCGAATGACAACAGAGGAATTTAAGAAACAGGTTTTGCCGGTAAAGGATAAACTTTACAGATTGGCAAAAAGGATTTTGAATGATATCGAAGAATCTGAAGATGTTGTTCAGGAGGTCTTTTACAGGTTGTGGTCGCGAAGGGACGAGGTTTCTACCTACAAGAGTATTGAAGCATTTGCCATGGTGGTAACTAAAAATATGTGCCTCGATAAGGTTAAGGCAAAGGGTTATTACAAGGATGAGCTTAACGAGTGGAACGCCCCGGTTGATAATAAATCGCCTGAAAAAATTGTGGAACTGAAAGATGATGTAAGCCATGTTCATCAAATCATAAGGCAATTACCTGAACAACAGCGGATGATTGTTCAAATGCGTGATGTTGAAGAGATGGAGTACGAAGAAATAGCAGAGGTTATGCAAATGAATTTAAATGCTATCAGGGTAAGTCTTTCGCGGGCCAGAAAAGCGATAAGGGACCGGATAATAAAAAAAAGAAAATATGAATACCAGGGAGATTAAAATATTATTGGAAAAATATTTCGAAGGTGAATCGACACTAAGTGATGAAAAAACCCTGAAAAATTATTTCAATTCAGGTGATGTGCCCGGACAGTTGAAGGAATACACTAAAATTTTCAGCTACTTCCAAGCAGAAAAACAAGATAAGCCAGGGCCTGGTTTTGAAGATAAAATAATGGAGAAGATTGCCCCGGGAAATGTAATTCCATTTTATCAAAGCCGTAGGTTCTGGTACTATTTTACAGGTATTGCAGCAAGCCTCCTTTTCATTTTCACTATTTTTTATGAAAGCGAATTGTCAGGCGGCCTGGGGTTTGCAAAATTCTCAGAAAACGAATACAGCCAGCATGAAAAACAACTGGCCTATAACCAAACAAAACAAGCATTGGGATATGTTTCCGGGAAAATGAAGCAAAGCCTTGGCCCTTTGCAGGAGATGGATAAAATAAATGCCGGGGCAATACCTTTGATCGAATTGGGGAAACTTGAAAAAAACCTTGCCCGATTGGGCAAGAATGTAAACAAGATAGACCGCAGTGTTGAAAACATGAAGAAAATTTCAAAATTTACAATAATTGTCAAACCTTAAAAACTTAACACAATGAAAAAAATCATTTTAATTATCGCAGCGTTAACAATAGTTTCATTACCGTTACACACCTTCTCGCAAAACACTACCGATGCCCTGTTTGAAAAATATGGGGCAAAGGATGGTTTCACTACAGTTCATATTACCAAAGAGTTGTTCAGCCTGTTTGGCGAGATGACCCAAGATGTTGAAGGCGAAGATGTCCAGGGTTTAAATGAGGTAATTGATGGCCTGGAGTACATCAGGATATTGATGTACGAAAACAGCGGTGATAACAAATATGCGGATTCCGGCACGCTGAAAGCATTCAAAGAAGACCTGGAAGAAGTTAAGCTGAAAAACTTCACCGAACTGATGACCGTTAGGGAGCAGGATGAAACAGTAAAGTTTATGATCCGCAAAGAAGGTAAGATCATCAGGGAATTGTTGTTGCTGATCAGCCAGGACAATGAAGCTGGTTTTATTAGCATTACCGGCAACATCAACCTGAAATCCATTGCAAAAATATCGAAGTCGATGGACATCAAAGGGCTGGAGCAGTTGCAGAAGATTGACGAGGGCGATGAATAGAAATGTCGGGTGACGGGTGTCAGGTGTTTGATGGGGAAATAATATCTCAGATCAAACATCTTACATCAAACATCTGACATTTTATATCAAATGGTTCTGTTTCTTCTTTCATAATAATTAGTACTTTTGTAGTAAAATAAAAGAATGTAAATTATTAACAGAAGGATAGTTATGCATAATGAATTTACAGCGATAATTGAAAAAGATGAAAATTGGTATGTTGCCTGGTGCGCAGAAATATCAGGGGCTAACGGACAAGGAAAAACAAAGAAAGAATGTTTACAAAATCTGACTGAAGCAATTAAGTTGATCCTGGAAGATAGACGGCAGTATTCTTTACGCGGAATACATCAAGAGGCGGTATCAGAAGTAGTCGCAGTGGGATGAAAAGGAATGTGTTAATAAAGTATTTGAGAAGGATTGGCTGCTATCTCAAGCGTGAAGGGAGTTCTTATTCATTGTGGACCAATCCGCAAACGGGTCATACCGAAGCTGTACCAAGACGTACTGAAATTCCGAATATATTAGTACGGAAAATTTGCAAGTCACTATCAATTCAAGCAATTGGATAAAGACTGTAGGTAAGCCGTAACTTTGAATCCCATTATGAGTTTCATCATAATTTCATCAGGCGACAAAACCCCTGCCATCAATTGTAAGATGTGTGATCTTTGATGTGGAAAAAATATCTCAGATCAAATATCTTACATCCGTACGGATTCCCTATGGTCATCGCACATCTTATAAATCCAACCTTCGTATGGACTTGGAAACGTCATTTGTTGTACTTTTGCCAGCTCAACAATAAAAATATCCAACAAATGAAAACAATTGACGATCTGAATTTTAAAGGGTTGAAGGCAATCGTAAGGGTTGATTTTAATGTGCCCCTGAACGATAAATTTGAAATTACCGACGAAACCAGGATAAATGCTGCCATCCCAACCATAAAAAAAATTATTGGCGATGGTGGCATGGCCATTTTGATGTCGCACCTTGGCCGGCCAAAAATAGGGCCGGAAGAGAAATTTTCGCTAAAGCACCTGGTCCCGGCCCTATCAAAAAAACTGGGTGTTGATGTAAAATTTGCATCCGATTGCATTGGTGAAGTCCCTGAGAAAATGGCCGCCGAACTCAAAAATGGAGAAGTCCTGCTGCTCGAAAACCTCCGCTTTTACAAGGAGGAGACAAAAGGGGACAAAGATTTTGCAAAGAAACTGTCGGGGCTTGCCGATGTTTATGTGAACGATGCTTTTGGTACGGCACACCGGGCACATGCATCCACCACTATTATTGCCCAATTTTTCCCTAATCATAAATATTTTGGTTACGTGATGGCCAACGAACTGGCAAACATCAACATAGTACTTAAGGAATCGAAAAGGCCTTTTACGGCCATACTTGGGGGGGCAAAGGTTTCAGGGAAAATAGAGATCATCAAAAACCTGCTCGACAAGGTTGACAACCTGATAGTTGGTGGTGGTATGATGTTTACCTTCATCAAAGCCATGGGTGGAAATGTTGGCGACTCATTGATTGAAGATGATTTGATAGGTACAGCAAAAAAAGCCCTCGAAGCTGCAAAGGCAAAAGGCGTTAACCTGCTGATACCTGATGACGCTATAATTGCCGATGAATTTAATAATGATGCCAACATTTTGGAATGTGATGCCAACGACATCCCCGATGGTTGGATGGGCCTGGATATTGGTGAAAATTCACGTGAAACATTTACTGAGGTAATTAAAAATTCGGCAACCATTTTATGGAATGGCCCCATGGGGGTTTTTGAAATGGAGAATTATGCCCAGGGCACAAAAGTAATTGCCGAAGCCGTGGCTGATGCCACAGATAAAGGTGCGTTCTCGCTGATCGGTGGCGGTGATTCGGTGGCGGCCATCAACAAATACAACCTGGCCGGCAGGGTGAGCTACGTTTCCACAGGCGGCGGCGCTATGCTCGAACTCATCGAAGGGAAAGAGTTGCCGGGGGTGAAGGCGGTTGAAGGGTGATGTTTGAATGAAACTCTACCCAAAAAGCAAATATTCAATTTCTTTAATGTCAAATTCCCTGAGCCGGCTCCCATGCATGATTTGTAGTTTGCCATATTCGGAAACATTAAAAATCCTACCGGTAAAAACCTCATCTCCTGTTTTATAATTTGCATCAACCTGATAGTTCAATAATGATTTTAGGTACAAGTCGTCGATAAGTTGCACCTGATTGTTTTTCAACAAATCGTAATAATGATCTATTTTTTCGCAAAGCAAGTTTAAAACCTTTTTAACCTCAAATGTTTTGCCCGTTATCATTTTCATCGATACAGGGTTGGGGAGGTTTTCGCTAAATGTCACCTGGTTTATATTCAAACCAATGCCGACCACCGAACTTTTTATCAGATTGCCTGCAATAATATTATTAGTTAAAGTGCCTGCAATTTTCTTGTTTCCTGCATAAATGTCATTTGGCCATTTTATTGTAATTTCTTCGGTTTGTGTTAAAACCCTCACGGTGTCCATCACGGCCAGCGAAGATATTTTATGGAGCAAAAATTGCCGTGCAGGTTCAAGAAACGTGGGGTATAAAATCAGGCTCATCAGCAGGTTCTTTCCCGGTTGGCTTTCCCAGGTATTTGTGCCCAGGCCCACCCCCTGGCTTTGAAATTGGGTAATTATTACCGTACCTTCCACCGGCTTTCCGGCAGCTAATATTTTCGCGGCCACCTTATTGGTCGAACCTACGTTTTCAAACTCTAATAAACTATTGTTAACAAGGTGTTTCATGATGTTGACATATTTAATTTTTTATTGAGCTTTGGGTTTAACCTCCAATTTGGGGATGCTAAATGAAAAACGCAAAATCAGGGCATTATTTTTGATCACGGCAAATTTAGTATTTGCATAAATTGCTGACAATACAAAGCCCGAAACTTTAATTGCTTTCAAAAATAATTACTTTTGCCTGTTAATTGATATTTATTAGATGATAAAAGAAAAAACAGAGAAGGGAACAGGTGTTTTAACAGGGGCCATAATAGATGGTATCCGCGAAAAAAAGGGGTATGATATTGTAATCCTTGATTTGAGCAAGATAGAAAATGCAGTTTGCAGCACGTTTGTAATATGTCACGGAACGTCTGATACACAAGTTGGGGCAATAGCTGATTCTATTTTTGATATTGTGAAAAAAAATACAGGACAATCCCCCTGGCACAAAGAAGGGTATCAAAACTCCGACTGGATATTGCTGGATTATGTTGATGTGGTTGTTCATGTGTTTAACCTGGATACCAGGAAATTTTACAACCTCGAAGGTTTATGGGCGGATGCGGAAAAAAGAATTATTAATGATTAATTAGGTTTTTTGACAGAATGGCAGAAGAAAAGAAAAACACCAAGGACACCAAGGATAGTAAAGGGCAAAAAAGCGACCCTTTTAAAATCCTTATGAACCCAAAGAAGAGTTCCAAAGGAAAATTCAATTTTTATTGGATTTACTCAATAATTGCCTTAGCTTTTTTTGCAATTTACTTTTTAAACAGTAATGGCAGCATTAAGGAGACCAACTGGGGCGATTTGAAGCAAATGCTTGAAGAGGGGGATGTAGAAAAGATTGTTTTGGTCAATCGCCAATATGCTGAAATATTTATAAAGCAGGATAAACTTTCTAAATCACGATATAGCGATGTGATTAAGGAAAACACTAACAATCAATCCGAATTTTTCGGGAAGATCCCACAATACAAATACACCATTGGCTCGGTAGAATCTTTCGAAAAGAATGTGACTGCCGTTCAGGAAAGGGTAAGTGATCCCGTTTACATTCAAAACGATATCCGAAAAGACTGGACAAATGATGTTTTAGGATGGGTGTTGCCTTTGTTGATCCTTGTGGGGGTCTGGATATTTATTATGCGGATGATGAGCCGGGGGGGCGGCGGCCCGGGCGGCCAACTCTTTAGTATTGGAAAATCGAAAGCAACCTTATTTGATAAGGATGGGCATGTGCAGATAACTTTTAAAGATGTGGCGGGCCTGGAAGAGGCCAAGGTTGAGATAATGGAGATTGTTGATTTCCTGAAAAACCCCAATAAATATACCGAATTGGGAGGGAAGATTCCTAAAGGGGCCCTTCTGATTGGTCCTCCCGGTACAGGTAAAACCTTGCTGGCCAAGTCGGTTGCCGGCGAAGCCAATGTTCCGTTCTTTTCAATTTCGGGATCCGATTTCGTTGAAATGTTTGTAGGGGTGGGCGCTTCAAGGGTACGCGACCTTTTTAGGCAGGCCAAGGATAAAGCGCCCTGTATAATTTTTATTGATGAGATTGATGCCATTGGACGGGCCAGGGGACGAAACGCAATTACCGGCGCAAATGATGAACGCGAAAATACCCTCAACCAGTTACTTACCGAAATGGACGGGTTTAGCACCAACGCCGGTGTTATTATCCTGGCAGCTACAAACCGGGCCGACATACTTGACAGGGCATTGTTGCGTGCCGGGCGTTTCGACAGGCAAATCCACGTGGAACTGCCCGACCTGGAAGAGAGAAAAGCAATATTCCTTGTGCACCTTAAGCCAATTAAATTTGATGATGCTATTGACGTTGCTTTTCTTGCAAAACAAACCCCCGGGTTTTCGGGCGCCGATATTGCCAATGTTTGCAACGAGTCAGCCCTAATTGCTGCCCGAAAAGGCCTGAAAGTGGTGGGCAAACAAGACTTTATGGATGCCATCGACAGGATAATTGGTGGGCTGGAAAAGAGGAACAAGATAATATCGCAGGAGGAGAAAAGGACAATCGCCTATCACGAAGCCGGCCATGCTACCGTTAGTTGGCTGCTCGAACATGCATCGCCATTGGTCAAGGTTACCATTGTCCCTCGTGGCAAAGCTTTGGGTGCGGCATGGTACCTGCCCGAAGAGAGACAAATTACCACCTTCGATCAGATGTTTGACGAAATGATTGCAGCACTTGGTGGCCGAGCATCTGAAGAGGTTAACTTTGGTAAGATCAACAGGAGTATCAACTTACAAAACCTTACAGCGAAAAAACTGCCCAAACAATTGATGAGGAAGTGCATAAACTTATTGAAGATGCATATCAAAAAGCACTTTCACTTTTAAAGGGAAACAAGAAAAAAGTTGATAAATTGGCGCAGGTTTTACTTGAGAAAGAGGTGATTTTTAAGGAGGATCTTGAAGGGATATTTGGTAAGAGGACCTATAAGCGCGACCTGGAACGTGAAATTGAGATCGTTGAAGAAAAGAAACGGATGAAGGAGAGGTTGAAGAAAGTTAAAGAGGAGATAGAAAATACTGAGGCCGGAGATGGATCAAAGGACGTTGATGGTAAAGATAAATAAGGTAAATCTTCTGACAAGCTTTAAAGCGATGGCACAAAAGCTGACACAAAAAAAATGAAACCCTGATCAGAAAATTTATTGCATGATATTTTGATGCAATCGTGAATTTAAGCATTTGCACCTAAACTATGGATGAGACCACAACAAGGGAAAAAATTTTAAAAAGCATAAGAAATGCTTTGATTGATAAGGCATCAAACCCTTTTCCCGATGTTGAGTTCGAGTCATCAGTTTACCAACCTCTCAAAGAGTCAATTGATGTTACTTTTGCGCAGGAATTTACAAAAGTGGCAGGCAAATTCATCTATTGCGAAGATGAGTCTGATATGGCCGGGAAGCTTAAATTTGTGATCCACAATAATAAACTGGAAAATGTTTTTTGCTTTGAAGATTCTTTAAAACGTCTGCTTGAGGAGCATGAAATCCCATTTAACTACCAACCTGCCGAAATACTAAATGCCATGGCCGGCGTGACCCATTGTGAATTTCTAATTGCACGTTTTGGCAGCATAATGATATCTTCACGCCAATTGTCAGGAAGAAGGTTGAACATATATCCCGAAACCCACATTGTAATAGCCAAAACTTCCCAATTAGTCCCTGACATTAAGGATGCCCTAAAAAAAATAAAGCAGAAATACGAAGGTGATATGCCTTCGGTAGTATCGGTTATTACCGGCCCAAGCCGCACCGCCGACATCGAAAAAACCCTTGTCATGGGGGCACACGGGCCTAAACAGCTTTTTCTGCTTTTGGTTGAGGATAATTAGTTTTTCGAAGTTCATATTTTAGTAATTTTGTTTCTGAATTAAATAGAAAAGTACATGCAACTTAAAGAACCAATTAACGAGTTTATTGAATATCTGTATCCAAATTCCAGTGAAATAATTTTAGGTGATACTTTATATCAATTAAAAAAGATCGAAGACGAGAAATTTGATTTAACAATTACCTCACCGCCTTATAATATTGGTAAAAAGTATGAGACAAAAACATCAATAGAAAAATATTTAAAACATCAAGAAAAAGTAATTAAAGAATTAGTAAGGGTAACAAGTAATAAAGGTAGTATATGTTGGCAAGTTGGAAATTATGTTGAAAAGGGAGAAATTTTCCCTCTTGATATTTACTATTATCAAATTTTTAAAAGACTTGGTTTAAAGTTACGAAATAGGATAGTCTGGCATTTTGGGCATGGATTACATGCAAGAAATAGATTTTCAGGTAGATATGAAACCATTCTGTGGTTTACAAAATCTGATGATTACATATTTAATTTGGATGACGTTCGTGTTCCATCAAAATATCCTGGTAAAAGACATTTTAAAGGTGCTAAAAAAGGGCAAATCTCTGGAAATCCGAAAGGAAAAAACCCATCAGATATTTGGGAGATAGTTGTAAAGGATTGGGAAAGTGGACTTTGGAATATTCCAAATGTAAAGTCAAATCATCCTGAAAAAACAGCACATCCCGCTCAATTTCCTGTTGAATTGGTAGAACGATGTGTGCTTGCATTAACAAATAAAGATAGTTGGATATTGGATCCTTATTCTGGTGTAGGCACAACTGCTATTGCTGCATTAATACATTATAGAAATTCTATTGGAATTGAAAAGGAAATGGATTATGTAGAATTAGCTGAACAAAGGATTGAGAAACTAAAAGAAGGTAATTTAAAATTGAGACCCATTAATAAACCAATTCATCAACCAAAACCAAATGACAAAATAGCAAGAATACCGGAAGAATGGACTAATTTATTACAAGAAGTATGAAAATAGCACAAAAATATTCACATTTAAATGGCGAAGAATATTTAATTGTTCATCATAATAAGCTTTATAGAGAAATAAAAGATGTTATTAAGAACATCAATGCTAACGATTTCAGAACAAAAGTTAGTAAAGAGAAAAGGAAGGTTGGGAAAAAACTTTTTAGCCCAATTGATTTGAACAAAGCCTTCGATAGAGAATTTTCGAAGAAAAACTGGTTAGAAAGCAGGTATAATTACTATATTACATTAAATAGGGAATTAATGGAAAAGAGTGTTCTTATGTCTGCAAAAGAGCAAAAGCAATTTCTTGTTGCCAATGGAGAAAATGAACCCATTTGTAGTTATAACCAAACAGACTTTGTTAAAGAAAAACTTGCTGTTGAAGTTCAATTCGGTAAGTATTCATTTGTCGCATATGACTTATTTGTAAAACATATGCTATTCTATTCAGGTGGTGTAATTAATCTGGGAATTGAAATACTTCCAACAAAAAAGATGCAATCTGAAATGTCATCGGGAGTAGCGTATTATGAAGGAGAAGTTTACAATGTTATGAGACAGGGTAGAAATAATCCACCCGTTCCTTTATTAATATTGGGCATAGAGCCTTGACAATGAATAGATAAAAATATTTTTAATTAAGCTTTGAGACATAAAGTACTTATTTCCATTTTACGCGATAAGACACCAATGTGTAAAATCTTTTTTGTACTTTTGATTTTTTTAAAAGTAATATCATGGAACTAAGAGTAAATATAGATTATAAACAAATACTTGGATTGATTTATCAACTTCCCGAAGAGGATATTGAAAAATTGAAAATTACACTACAATCTGAAGTTTTATCAAAAAAATCAACAGGATCATTACAAGAACTGATACTTAATGCACCAACATGGATTGATCCTGATTTGCATGAATACCAAAATGCGAGAAGTCATATAAATAAATTCAACTCTGAACATCAAACACTTTGAAAGAATAAAGGACTTGGAAATATTGAAATAGTACCTGACAATAATTCGTTTCTGAAAACATAAAATAAAATCATCATGGAAGAAAATTGGAAAAGTGTTTACTCGGCCGACAAACTTTACAAGGTGGAGTTGGTGAAAGGTGTTTTAGATCAGTTTAGTGTCGAAAGCATCATTATGAACAAAAGAGGTTCGGAATTTCTGGTGGGCGATGTTGATCTATTCGTAGATGAAAAGGATTTTGAAAAAGCACAAAAACTCATCTCCGAGCACCACAAAAGTGAATAACTTACTGATAAGGTCTTTAACGGGGTTCTTTTTTATTGTAGTCGTCATTGGTTCTATATTAATTGGCAGGCCTGCCTTTTCTGTTGTGTTTTTTGTGTTCAACATCTTTACCTTACATGAGTATTACAAACTTGTAAGAATCAATACCGTTACTGCCAACAAGCCATTTATTGGAATTGCCGGAGGTTCGGTTCTATATGTAATTGCTTGCCTCGTTTCAAACGAATTGATTGGTAAAGAATGGCTTTTGCTAACATTGCTTGTCCCCATAATTATTATTGTAGCTGAGATTTTCCTGGACCGTAACAAGCCCGAAAGTAATATTGCCCTCACCTTGTCCGGCATTTTTTACGTCTCCATTCCGTTTTCGGTGTTGCCATTTTTTTATAACCCCGCCTTCATCCCGGGTGGTTCCCATCCAAATATTTTACTTGGGTTTTTTCTTATTTTATGGACTTATGATACTTTTGCATACCTTGTCGGGATGTCGTTGGGGAAGCATAAATTTTTCCAGCGCATTTCGCCTAATAAAACCTGGGAGGGAACAATTGGTGGTTTTGTTTTTGCGATGGCCGTGAGCTGGGCCTTGTCTCTGTTTTTTGTTGAATATAATCTTTTTAATTGGTTGTCGATAGGATTTATCACAGCACTTTTCGGAACCTTTGGCGACCTGGCCGAGTCGATGCTTAAACGAAGTTTGAATGTTAAGGATTCGGGCAAAATGCTTCCAGGCCACGGAGGGTTCCTGGATAGGTTTGATGCAGTTTTGCTTGCTGCCCCGGCAGTTTTTATATTTTTGGTAATTGCAATTTAAATTGGTACTATTGCGAATTTAATGGAATTTAATAAATGCTAAAATGTTAAAATGCAAGAATGAAAGTATTACTTTCAGGGTCAATAAAAATATTGCATCACTGATGTCTTTTTTTTAAAATCATAATCGTTATCGAATATTTAAGCCCCGAAGTATCGGGATTTCGCTTCGCTCAACATTTAAGCATTATCGCATTTAAGCATTATAACTAAACTTGTATTAATATTGAAGAAAAGAATTTTTAATTCCCACTAAAAAGGTAGTAGAGCCTAAATGATATGAGGATACACAAGGAAGGATATAAAACAATTAGCGTGATTTTTATTACCCTTGTTACGGCATTTGTTATTATTAATTATTTTCTGCCGCAACAAACCCTGTTTCATTATTTCCTTTATCTGTCAGCGATTGTATTTTTTCTTTTGGTCGTCAGGTTTTTCCGAAACCCTGAACGTCCGTTGATTGTTAATGATTCCATTCTTGCTGCCCCTGCCGATGGTAAAGTCGTGGTTATTAAAGAGGTTGAAGAAACCATTTACTTCCATAAAAAACGCATACAGGTTTCTATTTTTATGTCTCCCATGAACGTGCATAAAAACTGGTACCCGGTGAGCGGCAAAACAGTTTTTTACAAACATCACCCTGGTCGTTTTTTGGTAGCATGGCACCCCAAGTCCTCCGAGCTAAACGAGCGTACCACCACTGTTGTGGAAACCAAAACCCATGGCCCGGTCCTCATCAGGCAAATTGCAGGGGCTGTGGCCCAGCGTATAATTTGTTATGCCCGGCCAGGCGCACAGGTAAAGCAAGGTGAAGAATTGGGGTTCATAAAATTCGGTTCCAGGGTGGATGTGTTTTTACCACCGGGCACTGAAATCCTTGTTACAAAAGATCAGAACGTACAGGGAAATATCACACCTATTGCCAGGATGTAGGTGGGGAATACCCGAGGTGTGCTGAAGTTAAAAGTGATTTGCATGGCCAATAAAGGCATCAGGGCCAAATTGAAGAATTAATCATCCATTAATAAGAGGGGATTTGGAAAATTATTTTGATAAGCAATTCGAGTTAAGGTACTTCGAAATGGATAGGTTCGGAGAGGCTTCACCAACTACTATCTTAACTTTATTGGAAGAAACTGCTGCCGATCATTGCTATTCAATAAACTATAGTTTGTATGACCTTATGGCGCAAAATGTTGGATGGATTTTACTTTCCGGGGTTATGCAAATGGAGCGCTATCCCGGATATAAAGAAAAGATCACCATTAGAACGTGGTTGTCAAGTTATTCAACCATAAAAGGGTTTAGGGAAAATCTTATTTATGATGAGCAAAACAATATTATTGGGAGGGCAAAAGGCCTGTGGCTTTTCTTTGATATTGAAAGAAGGAGGCCTATTCAGATTTTTGATGATATAATTGAAAAATGGTCATTCTGTAAAGACGAATGTATAAACCATAATGTTGTTAGAAAAATTAAAGCAATTGACAATGAAAGTTATGCAAAGATATTTAAAGTTAATCTTTATGATACCGACACAAATAAACATGTAAACAATATCAGATATTTGCAGTGGCTAATGGAGTCGATTCCTGAAGAGATTATTGATAATTATTATTTACATACTATTGATGGCCGGTTTATAGCAGAAGCTCAATTTGGTGACACAATAATTTCTATGACCGAGAAGGATAT
Source organism: Bacteroidetes bacterium 4572_114 (assembly GCA_002254335.1). Taxonomy (GTDB): domain Bacteria; phylum Bacteroidota; class Bacteroidia; order Bacteroidales; family 4484-276; genus 4484-276. Next base: position 14,704 of record NIVA01000048.1, read on the forward strand.
TATTGATAATTCCTTTGTCCATACCATTAAAATTCAGGGCAGTAATAAGGTTTGTGCCACAGCAAAAACATTATGGAAGAAAACGACCTGAAACCCGAACCTGAAACCTGCCTGTCCGCCGAAGCGAAGATATATAATTGGTGGGTGTTGAGGAGATTTCCTCATGTGTGATCCGTTGCAGTTTTCTTATGGATACGCCCAACTCCCTGGCAAGCATTTCGGAATTAATGGTTTCCCCTGAATTTAGTGTGATGAACCCCGAAGCTTTTTGTAACAGTTCCTGGTTTAGTGTCAGGTTTGGCGGATATTGTGTTTTTTGTCTGTCAACAAACAGGACTTTCGATGCGGGCACCTCCTGTTTTGATGGCATTTTCCTGATCCTCCGCATCCTGATAATCAGCAGGAGGATAATTAAAACCGACCCGGCCAGGGAAAGCAGATAAACCATGAGCCAGTTGCGGGCTTTATTTCCCGAGAAATCATCTAACCACCCTGGTGTACCTGTCAATCGGATTGGCGCCCAGGTCTCGGGGTAACCAAAATCGCTGATGCCGGTCCAGTTGAACGGCCAGTACCTTTTGGCTTTTTCCTCATAAGTAACAACTCCATCAAGCGGATAATCCATATCGTTGTTACAAAGGTCCAGGTGCATTATGGTCCCGGTTGTGGGTTTTAATCCAATCGCCGCAAAGGGAATTGCAATCTCAATAATGTAACTACTATCTGTTGTTGAATCGTTGAGTGACCCAAGGAATTCGATTTTATACTCGAAATATACGTTCTGGCCACTCTCTTTGGGCGCGGCCATGGTATCGCTTTCAATCTGATCGCGGTCGCCCCTGAAAACAATTGATTTGCCGCTTACATCAACCGCAAACTGATAGTCGTTGATGTCCATCAAATTTTTACTGTCAGATTTTGTATCGAGATAAATCTCAATCCCATCGTTAAGGTGAATGTCGGGGTATTTGCCCAAATTTTTCATTTGTGCAAACAAATGCCCATCAGTAACCTGAAACAAAAAATACAGGTTCAACACATCCCAGCAAATCCAAACTTCCACATTGTTTCTTGACAAGGGCAGCCATGTTTTTGTGTAATCATAAGTTTCGTCATAAAATGACATCAGCGTACGGTCAGGGGCATTGTGAAGTTTTTGTAAGGTGTCAGAAAATTCAACCTTGTAAAAAGTTTCCCATTCTGCCGGGTCGCCATCAATAATAATCGGGTGATGGCTAAACGGGATTTCAATAAAGGAACTATCAGCAGATGCACACAGCAAAAGGGGGAGGCAAACTATCATTAAAAATGTTATGGCTTTCTGCATTGGTTTTGATTTATTCCGGGGATTTTTTTTCAATAAATATTTAAACTGTTGCAGTTTATTGTTTTTTAGAAGATTCAGCAATGAAAAAATCTTCCCAGTACTCGTTACAATCGCGATTTTGTACGTTGAAAATGAGAAGTGTTCTTCCAATAATTCGGAATTTAAGGCAACATTGGCCTGGATTTCGCCATCAACAATCAGGTCGGGATGATCGCGATGAAGGATCTTTACGGCTTCTTTAACCAGGTTTGGAACCAGTCCGGGATTGGAACCAAAGTTTGAATAAGAGAGCATGGCCACCCTGGGCTCAAGGTTTAACTGTTTAACGGCATAGGCTGTTTGCAGGGTAATTTCAACAAGTTGTTCAGCAGTAGGGCTTTTATTTACAGTACAATCAGAGAAAAATACCGGGCCTTCCTTGGTATTGATGATATACATGCCCGAAACCAGTGAAGCTTCCTTTTTCTTGCCAATAATATCGATGGCCGGACGGATAGTATCGGGATAGTTATTGGTGAGGCCTGAAAGCATAGCATCGGCATACCCGGTTTCTACCAGCATGGGTGCATAAAAATTCCGGTGGATCATCCTTACCAAAGCAGATTGGTAAGTGATGCCATTTCGCTGGCCTTTTTGAAACAGCAACTGGGCAAATTGTTCCCTTCTTCCGGTCTCTTTACCGGCCCGTGGGTCGATAATTTCCACATCGTTTATCTCCAGTTCATGTTCTTTTATCAGTTCTTTTATCTTATTTTCATTCCCAAGAAGGATAGGTATTGCTATTTTCTGGTTATTTACAAACTCAGCAGCTTTAAGCATTTTGTAATTTTCGGCATCGGCAAACACCACACGTTTTGGGTCTCCTAAAGCGCGGAACCTCATCTGTCGTATCAGGGGATTGGTAATCCCTATTTTTTTCACTAAGTATTCACGATAGGCAGCCCAATCGGTAATTGGCTTTCGTGCTATGCCTGTCTCCATGGCAGCTTTGGCCACTGCTGCCGACACCCGTGTGATAAGGCGGGGGTCGAATGGTTTTGGAATAATATAATCTTTGCCAAACGAGAAATTTGTGGCATGATAAGCCACATTTACTTCATCCGGTACAGGCTCGGTGGCCAGTTCGGCCAATGCTTTTGAAGCGGCCAGCTTCATCTCATCGTTGATAACGGTAGCCCTAACATCGAGTGCACCGCGGAAAATGAATGGGAACCCCAAAACATTGTTGATCTGGTTTGGGTAATCAGACCTGCCAGTGGCCATAATCACATCGTCCCTGATAGACATAGCCTCCTCATACATAATTTCAGGGACTGGATTTGCCAGTGCAAACACGATGGGGTTTTTTGTCATTTTGAGCAAAAGCTCTTTTTTAAGCACACCGGCCACCGATAAGCCCAAGAACATATCAGCGCCATCAATGGCTTCTTCAAGGGTATGGACATCACGACTGGTGGCAAATTGCTGTTTGATCTTGTTCAGGTCGGTGCGGTCGCGGTGCAATACGCCACGGCTGTCCAACATAATTAAATTTTCGGGTTTTGCCCCTAACATGATATATAGCCTTGAACAGGAAACTGCGGCTGCACCTGCCCCATTGACTACAATCTTAAGGTCTTCTATTTTTTTACCGTTCAGTTTAAGCGCATTTATCAAACCGGCGGACGTGATGATTGCCGTACCGTGCTGATCGTCGTGCATAATGGGGATATCAAGTGCTGCCTGTATCTTCTCTTCAATTTCAAAACACTCCGGTGCTTTAATATCCTCCAGGTTTATCCCGCCAAAAGTTGGCGCAATGGCCACTACGGTGTCGATGAATTTTTGTGGATCTTTTAAATCAACCTCAATGTCAAAAACATCTACATCTGCAAATATCTTGAAAAGCAGTCCTTTCCCCTCCATCACCGGCTTGCCTGCCATAGCGCCAATATCTCCAAGCCCAAGCACTGCCGTGCCATTTGAGATTACTGCCACAAGGTTTCCCTTTGCCGTATATTTATAAACATCCTCCGGGTTGGCCTCAATTTCGAGGCATGGATCAGCTACCCCTGGTGTGTAGGCCAGCGAAAGGTCGCGTTTTGTTGAGTAAGGTTTGGTGGGGATCACTTCGATTTTCCCGGGACGGCCCTCGGCATGATATGTCAGGGCATCTTTTCTAAATAATTTATCCAGCATTTTTTTTGTTTTTATTGTGAAATAATTAACACTGCAAAACTACATATATTCTTTTCATCCAAAAGTATTTTACCTGAAAAAAATGTTTAGTAGTGGGTTTGAGGTTTCAAGTTTCAGGTTTCAAGTTTCAAATTTGACCATGCCTGAATAGCGTTGACCTTTTTTATCTTTTTTTAAACTATGTGATTGATATGTTGACTTTTTCTTTTTTGCTTACTTTTTTCTTTTTGTTGATAACCCACGTTATAGTCGTTTTTTATCGTTCCGTTGATACGCTCTGCAATAGGGTTTTCATAAGCTGTTTTACCCATACTGTTTTTAATTCCATACCCATTGGTAAGCGATACAAATACTTTACAGTAATACTGACCTCCACCATCGGAATGGAAAATTAAGCCAGACTCCTTGCCCAGCTTCCTGTTGGCTATTGCCATTTTCGGGGCAGGTAAAGTAGTCGATTCTGTCCTTAGATTATCGGATACCGAAAAACCCACTATCTCCCTATTGTACACATCCATTATGAATGTCAAATAAAATAGCTCGCCATCTATTTCAAAGTATGTTATGTCGCTAACCCATAACTGGTTTATGCCTGTAAGCTCATCCAGGGTCAAAAGAAGGTTTGGAAAGTAGATTGTCCCCCTGCTATCGGTTGTCCTATAACCTCTCTTTTTAACCTCTACTTTAAAACCATTTTGATGACAAAATACTCCAAACCGGTCACGGCCCATTGTTTTTGGCTTTAGCTTTAAATACATATGACGGCAGCTCATACTGGGATGATCTCCTCGAAGCTGCCTGATGATCGGCAATAAGTATCCCTGCTCCTCATAAATACCCATAGTGCGGTTTAACCATTGGTGAAAAGCCTGCTTGCCCACTCCTATATTTAGATATATTTCATTCATCGTATAAGGATGTTGTTTTCTGTTATACCAATGCCAGAAAAGGGTTTCCTTCCAAATTTTTTTTAATGTCTATGTTTTATTCTTTCTCAGCTAATTCTATGGCTTTTTGTTGAAAATCAATCAGTAGCTGCTTTTGACCTATAACCCGTTCCAACTCTTTCATCTGCTCCTTTAGTTGCTGTATCTTACACGTATCGCTCCTGGCCTCAACCACTTGCTTAACACCTCTTTTTCTCATATTTGAATATTTATATATCCATTTATATATTGATGTCCTACTTACTTGATATTCGCGGTATATCTCAGAGTTGAATTTTTAACTCATTTTCGGTCAACATATTTAGGCAGGGACAAAAAATACAGGATTGACTGATCGATGCTACAATATTTCATTGAAGCCCTGAGAATGACCATGTTTTCGAGAGGATCTACGAGCAGGGTTTTATTTAGTTGTTGATCGATAGCCATTAATTCACCATTTAAATTCAGGCAATAAACTTCGCCTGTTGAAGCATTGACATCAATCATTTTTTGATGATAGTCAGAGTAGAAAGGTGAAAAGTTATCAATATCTGAGATTATAATGGCTTTTTCAGGTTCCAAATCCAAATTGCAAATAATTACCTTATTACTTTTGCAGGATGTTTTTGAAAAATATAGTTAAGACCGACAAAAAGACGAACAAGCGATATGATTACTACCGCTTGTGCCAAAGTTACCG
>NIVA01000049.1 GCA_002254335.1 Bacteroidetes bacterium 4572_114
CCCTTATATTTATCAAGCTGTGCCTTCATAATTTCTAAAGTGGCCAGTGTATCAGCTTCGGCCGAATGGGCATTTACCAAATCTTTGTTGCAATAAAATGCGTATGCCGCATGAAGGGTCCGTGGCTCCATTTTATGAAAAATATTTTGGACATCAACAAAACGCCTTCCCTTTAAATCGAAATCCAATCCGGCACGCATAAACTCCTCCACAAGCAGTGGGATATCGAATTTGTTTGAGTTGTACCCGGCCAGGTCGCTGTTGCCTATGAATTGATTTAGTTCGTTTGCAATTTCTGCGAAGGTGGGCGCATCCTTAATATCTTCATCGGTTATACCGTGAAATTCGATTGATTCCAAGGGGATTGGAATGGTTGGGTTTATGCGTTTGGTATAAACCAATTGGCTGCCATCAGGCATCACTTTAATTACACTGACCTCAATAATCCTGTCGGAGGCAACTTTTACGCCAGTGGTTTCGAGATCGAAAAATGCGATAGGTTTTGTTAGATTTAGTTCCATTTGTTTTAGAGATTTTTTATTTTAATATTGATTATTGTCAAATTTATTGCTCACCAAGGTACCTGAACCCTTTCAAAATAATGTTCAGGTCATTTTTTACTTTATAATCCCTGGCATACAGCAGGTTCAACCTTTCAAGGGTATCATCATTTAAATGCCTGGAGGCAAGGGCAACAGCAGGGTTTAAAATACCCGGTTTCAGCATTGGGAGCTTATTTGAATCATGGCTTTTTGTGCTACAATATCCCACCCAGGTCCTCCCTGATAACAGCACTTTGAAAATATTCCGGATATACCCAAGTGGTTTTTTTACCAGAAAAATCGACAAAGGCAAACTTAACAAAAGTATGATGCTTAAAATAAAATCGAGCGACCGTTTATTTCGCCGGTTGTTCACCTTGTTTATCGAATTCAATTCAAGTGTATAAAGATCGCCGGCAGTATTTATTGAATTGCTTCCAATGATTGAAAGACTTTCGGGGGGGGCAATCTTGAAATCGATATTCGGGTTTTGAAGTTCCGACATTTTATCGATAATCAAACGTGCCGGGATATTTTTGGCACAAAAAATAATTTCATTTATCTTATAAATATTGATAATATCTTTCACCTGATCGAATGAGCCAATAAAACCATTTGTATTGTTTTGCTCATTGTCATAATCCACCAGCCCAATAAATGCAGGTTGCGATTCGATGGAGGATAAAAGCCCGGCTACCCGTTCGGCCTCCAATTTGTCACCTATAACAATATACCGTTTATTTACATCGCCCCCCAATTCAAACCCCCTAAACCCCAGCATGTTCATCGTCAGGCGTGTACCGGTCATCGAAATATATCCCCACAACGCACCAAGCAATGTGAGTGCCCTCGAAAACCTGAGTGTTTCATCCAATAAGCTATATATGACAAGGATAAAAACTGTGCCGCTAAACAATCCCCTGAAAATCCTGAAAAGATTAATAGGCCTGTCGTACCCACCCGACAAATACACCGAAGTGAGCCATATAATAATATATAGCGGAACAATCACAAAAGTGTAGATTGGAGGATAATCCCCGCCCTCGGGAAAAATAACCGACTGTGCCCAGTAATATTTGATAAAAAACATCCCGGCATAAATAATTATGGCATCAAAAATAGGGAGCAGCGCACTATTGGCAAACCGTTTAAAAATAGCGAGGAAGGCCATGAAATAAATGGCGAGGTTTATTAAAAAGGAAAAAAGCCTGGCATTTTTCTGCGAAAAGTGGGTTTTGGCAAAAATGACCATCGCCTGGTAAAATACAACCACATAATTAACGCTACTCTTTTTTGTGCTTTCGCCCTTGTAATGGATGATCCGGGTTTCGGGAAAATAATAATTTTTGTAACCAGCTTTTATTATCCTGTACGAAAGGTCGATATCTTCGCCATACATAAAATAGGACTCGTCAAGCAGCCCGATTTTATCAAGTGCTGATCTGCGCAAAAGCATAAATGCACCAGATAAAATATCCACTTCATGTATTTTGTCTTTATCAAGATAACTGAGATGATATTGGCCAAAGGTTTTGGATTTTGGAAACAACCTGGACAATCCAAATATTTTATAAAAAGCAACTGTTGAAGTTGGCAGCCCCCGCTTGGATTCGGGGAGGAAATTCCCTTTTCCATCAACCATTTTAACCCCAAGCCCCCCAGCATCTTTATGTTGATCCATGAAGCCAATAATTTTTCCGAAAGTATCGTCCTCAACAACAGTATCAGGGTTCAACAATAACACATACTCTCCTTTGGATAACCTGATGGCCTGGTTATTGGCTTTCGAAAACCCAACATTTTCATGATTGGCGATGAGGTGGGCTTCAGGAAATTTTTGCCCTACCATTTTCACGGATCCGTCAACTGAATTATTGTCAACCACAAAAACCTCACAAGCAAGGCCAGCTGCGGCTTTCCTAACAGAATGCAAGCATTGCTCAAGAAAATGCTTCACATTGTAATTGACAATTATTACTGAAAGTTTCATCGGTATCTTAATTCAGATTTGGATTAGGTAGGCAAAGATAAAGTTTTGTAATAGGTGACCCGTCCTGAATTTAGTTTACAGAATTTGTTGCTAAAACTTTTTTTTGCTCTCAATATTTGCTGATTTTCTCTATAACTCTGTAAGGCACTTTGGACTCTCAGAGTTGATTAAATTGGAAAAACCCTATCCCCAAATATCTTATACCCAACTCCCCAACAACTTACTTCTCCCCACCAGGGAAAACATATAAAGGCACATCCGAATGAAGCAATAATTCATGGGTATGGTCCTTGCTCATTAGACGCTCAAGAAACCCTTTGCGGTGATGGACAACCGAGATGATGTCAATTTTATTTTCGGTAACATAATCATTAATCCCATCAACAAAATCATCATTATCTATAACCCTGAAAATCAATTTACCACTTAACATTTTTTCATCGAAATGATTTTTAAGGGCGTTCATTTTTGATTCACCGGCCAGGTGGTCGCCACCAGCATTAACGTGAACACAGTGTACCACTGGATGATAGGCAATCAAAAAACCAAATAACTTGTTAATGTCTTTGATGTCCTCATCATTAAAATCAGTGGCATACATCATATTTTCAAAACCATGGTATTTGGCTTTTGAGGGTATGCAAAGCACCGGGCATTTCACATGCTTAATCACTTTTGAAGACACTTTTCCGGTGAGGAAATCTTTTTCGCCCTTTCCCCTTGTGCCCATCACAATCATGTCGGGGCCATAGGTTTCTGAAATGTTCAGGATTTCGTCCTCCGGCATGCCACCGGTGAGTGTATGCAAAACTTTCACGTTTTGGATTTTCTCGTGTTTTAATTCATCCACCAGTTCATCCACCAGTTTATCCATGTCAACTTTTGCCTCATTTCTTATATTGACCAACATTTCCTGGTTGAACATTTCGTTGGTATCAACTGAACTGGGAAAGCTACTGTCCTGGACAATCACATAGTCGAAATAGGCATGGAAAAGACGGATTTCGCCGCCCGACTTTTTTGCAATCTCCAATGCAAAGCGGCATACTGTGCCCGTATGCTCAGAAAAATCAATAGGAACAAGTATTTTTTTCATATTGTTAAAGATTTATTTCGCTACAAAATTATCAAAAGTTCCGAATTTGGTTTGAATGGAGAGTTTTTTAGTTGATGCGTTTTCGCAACGGCCAATAATTTTTGCATCAACATTAAAACTTTTAGAGATTTTAATTAAATCATTGGCAATGTCTTCCGGTACATAAAGTTCCATCCTGTGGCCCATATTAAAAACCTTGTACATTTCATGCCATGTCGTACCAGATTGTTCCTTGATCAATTTAAAAAGAGGTGGTGTTTCAAACATATTATTTTTTATAATATGCAAGTTTTCAACAAAATTCAACACCTTTGCCTGGGCCCCACCACTACAATGTACCATTCCATGAATTTGGTTTCTATAGGATTCAAGAATCTTTTTAATGATTGGGGCATAAGTCCTGGTTGGAGAAAGCACCAGCTTACCTGCGTCAACACCTTTAACTTCTGTAGGATCGGTCAGGTTAAGATGTCCCGAGTAAACCAATTCAGCTACAATCTGATGGTCATAGGATTCAGGATATTTTTCGGCAACAGATTTATTAAAAACATCATGTCGTGCGGATGTCAGTCCATTGCTCCCCATGCCCCCATTATATTCATCCTCCCAGGATGCTTTACCAAACGATGCCAGTCCGACAATTACATCACCGGCCTGTATCCTTGAATTATCAATCACATCACTTCGTTTCATCCGGGCAACCACAGTAGAATCAACAATAATAGTCCTGACCAGGTCACCAACATCTGCCGTTTCCCCCCCGGTGCTAAATATTTCAATAACGGTTGATGACACTAAGATTTTTTCAGTTGCCCCCACACACAGCAAATCGTCAATATTCATCACGATGGCATCTTGGGCAATCCCTTTCCAAACGGTCATATCACCCGTTTCTTTCCAATATGCATATGCCAATGAAGATTTAGTACCGGCCCCATCGGCATGCATAACGGTACAATACTCAGGGTCATCTCCTAAAACATCAGGCACTACTTTACAAAAAGCTTTGGGGAACAGTCCCTTATCAATATTTTTAATAGCAGAATGAACATCCTCCTTAGAAGCTGAAACACCTCGCAAATTATATTTCAAATCTTCAACCATAATTTTTTTTTGCAAACTTAAATCATAAAAGCAGAGTGTGTGCTAAATTATTCGTAAATTCGTGGAAATAATGCAAAGAATGACAATTCATCAAATACTGGTAAAATATTGGGGGTACTCATCTTTCCGCCCCATGCAGGAAGAAATCATAAACTCTGTATTGGAAGGAAAAGACACACTTGCATTATTGCCTACCGGGGGCGGAAAGTCAATTTGCTACCAGGTGCCGGCCTTGGCCAGCCCAGGTGTTTGCCTTGTAATTTCACCATTGATTGCATTGATGCGCGATCAGGTAGAAAGGTTGAAAAGCCTTGGCATAAAGGCATTCGCTGTGTATTCAGGGATGCATTATTCTGAGATTGAGGTGGCCATAAATAATGCAGTTTATGGGGACGCAAAATTCCTGTACTTGTCACCCGAAAGAATTTCAAGTCCAAATTTCAGGGAGTCGCTTAAATTAATGAAGGTAAATTTAATTGCCATTGATGAGGCACACTGCATTTCGCAATGGGGTTATGATTTTAGGCCACCCTATTTAAAAATTGCTGAAATACGGCCCTATTTTCCAAGCATCCCGGTTTTAGCAGTTACTGCTTCGGCAACCCCTGAAGTTATTGAAGATATACAGCAAAAACTACATTTCAGGGAGCTTAATAGTAAAAGACAAAGTTTTGAAAGTACTTTCACGCAGGCCTCGGTCCAGCTAAAAAAGAGGAAAAGCAAAAACTGTGGATGAATGGCGAACTTAGGGTAATTGTTGCCACAAATGCATTTGGGCTTGGCATCGACAAACCTGATGTAAGGTTGGTTGTCCACATCGACTTACCTAATAATATTGAGTCCTATTTTCAGGAAGCAGGAAGAGCTGGCCGCGATGGAAAAAAAGCCTATGCAATCCTATTATACCATGAATCGAACCTAATTGATTTAGTACAAAAATTTGAAGTTTCATTTCCAGAAATTGATACCATTAAATCAGTTTATCAAGCACTTGGTAACTATTTAAAGTTAGCATTGGGAAGTGGAAAAAACCTGAGTTTCGATTTTGATTTGGTTGGGTTTTGCAGGGAATATAGCTTTAAACCATTAATTGCCTATAATTCACTGAAGTTTCTCGAAAAAGAAGGATATATGGTTTTAAGCGAAGGGATGCATTTTCCCGCAAGGATATTTGCTAAAATGCAGGGTGAGGACCTTTATCGTTTCCGCGTAGAAAACCCTCATTTTGATGCTTTTATTAAACTTATATTACGATCGTACACAGGATTATTTAGTCAGTACGTAATTATAAATGAAAAGGAATTGGCCAATAGGGCTGGATTAGAAGTTAAACAAGTGGTTTTAAGCCTTCAGACCTTACACAAACTGGGTGTTTTCATCTATGTTCCTCAAAAAAACAAACCCCAAATTATTTTAACCGAGGAGAGGCTTGATAAGGGTGATATTTATATTTCAAAAGAAAACTATTCGTCCCGCAAAAAAGCAGCACAAAAAAGGTTAGATTCAATAAAGGCGTATGTAACTTCGACAAATAGGTGCAGAAGCCAATTCCTCTTAAGGTATTTTGGTGAGCAAAACACAAAAAGATGTGGACATTGCGATTTTTGCATCGAAAGGAATAAGCTAAGATTAAACGAAATTGAATTTGATGTAGTTGTGGAGAAGATTAAACCTCTACTTAAAAAAGAGCCAACTAGTATTGGAGATTTAGTAAATTATGCAGCACTTGATGATGAGAAGGTTATAGGAGTTGTTAGGTGGCTTCTGGATAATAATAAAATTAGATATAACGAGCAAAAAAAACTATATTGGTTTTCAAAAAAATAGCATTTAATAGAAAACTAAATTCCAGAATAGTTTCCGAGACGGAAGTATATAAATGTGTTGCAAACAAAGCCTCTCATGCAATTATACAATATGAAGGGATGGAACAAATGCTTGTAAGAGTCAATGAAGTAAAGATATCGAAGTTGAGCCAAGCAAAGTTTCAAAGTTATTGGGAAAAACTACAGGCTGTCCAGTCAACCATTAATTAAGGATAAAAAATATATATCAAACCAAAATAAAATGCAACCCGGGAATAAGATCGAAATATTACTCTGAAAAAAATTAGATAGACATTACTTTAAGACTATAGGTATACCATGCAAACCAGAATACTCGTTTACTCTTCAAAAATACATCTATAAAGGGACAATAATTAAGAATTATTGTCCCTTTTCTATAGTATTCCAAATAACTTCAATTATACCCTACCAGAGAGATCAGCCCCTGCTTTAAACTTTACAACTTTTTTTGCGGCAATTTTTAGGACTTGTCCAGTTTGTGGATTTCTTCCAGTCCTAGCTGCGCGAGTTGAAACACTAAATGATCCAAATCCTACTAAAGCTACCTTGTCACCAGAGGAGAGTGCATTTGTGGTGGTTGTTACAAATGCATCAAGTGCCTTTTTTGCATCAGCTTTGGTTAAGCCGGCATTAGCTGCCATAGCGTCAATTAATTCTGCTTTGTTCATGGTTAAAAATTTTTATGTTACTTTTTATTTTAATATCATCGCAAATGTAAGCCAATAATGGGGAAATGCAAGTTTTGAAATGTGAATGTATCTTAAATGTTGATAAAAACGAAAATTTGTTGATAAAAACACCTTCAAATAAGCCAATTAAAGGGGTTTTAAAGGTTTTAGCCCAAAATTTATGTAAAGTAAGAATCCCTATTTAGTTTAAACCCATTTAAAAACTCACTTATTTTTAAGTGCCTCTTCCCTGGAGATTGGAGCTCTTCAACCACAATTTTACCATTTGCCGCCCAAATGGCCAACTTATTTCTGTTATTTGTTTCAATGCTCCCGATCACATTATTATGTAACATCTCAACTGGGTGTACCTTATAAAATTTCACCTGAACATTTTCATTAAGGTCAATTACCAAATCACCATAAGCTGCTGGATAAGGGGATAAGCCCCTAATGAAATTATGGATGATTTTCACATCCTGATGCCAATCTATTCGGCAATCACTCTTAAATATTTTAGGGGCTTCATTTAATATACCTTTTGGAATTACCTGAGCCTGATTGGTTAAAGAATAACTATTTCCCTCAATAGCTTCAATTGTTCTTATCACAAGTTGCGAACCTAATATCATTAACCGGTCATGTAACTCACCAGCAGTATCACTTACCAATATTGGAGTTTTTTCCTGAAATATTATACTTCCGGTATCAATTTTATTATTAATAAAAAAGGTTGTTACACCAGTAAGCTGTTCACCATTTATGATTGCATGGTTTATTGGGGCGGCACCCCGATATTGAGGCAAAAGCGATGCGTGAAGGTTAAAGGCCCCAAATTCAGGCAATGACCAAACAATCTCAGGAAGCATCCTAAATGCAACAACAACAAACAGGTTAGCGTTTAGGGCTTTTAAATCTTCAATAAAATCAGGATGTTTTAACTTTTCGGGCTGTAAGACATTCAGGCCTTTCAAGATACAATATTCTTTAACGGCAGAAATGGAGATTTTTCGGCCCCTGCCGGCAGGCTTGTCAGGTGCAGTTACAACCCCTACCACATTATAATTCTCTCTAATTATGGCATCAAGCGATGAGACGGCAAATTCCGGTGTACCCATAAATAGTATTCTCAAATCTCTTTTCATAACGCTAAATTAGATAAAAAAAAATACCTATCCCGAAGAATAGGTATATTAAATATTTTTTCTTAAGATTTTTATGAGTTGAATTTACCTTCTGCCCTGGCAATATACTTTTCCATTTCCCTGGCTTCGGTACTTTTTGGAAAATCCTCTTTTATCTTTTTATAAATTTTTATCGCATTCGAATACTCATCTAAAATTTCATAAGTCCAACCGGCCTTCATTAAAAAAACCGGACTGGTAAATTCGTTTTCAGATACTTCAGCAGCCTTTAAATAATAGCTGACCGCAGCATTAGGATTATCAAGTTGCAGATAGCAATCGCCAATTGCCCCGAGTGCCATTGGTCCTATTATCTGATCATCCCCATCAAAACCTTCAAGGAAATCAATCGCAGTTTGATAATCCTCCTTTTTCATATAAATGATTCCAGCATAATAATGGGCAAGGTTGGCCGTCAACGTAAATTTATAATCATCAATAATATTGATAAAACCAGGATTTATCCCATCCCCATTTAATGCCAGATCCAATGAATCAATCTCAAAATAGTACTCTGCCATAAAAATTTGTTCTTGTGCACTTTTTTCTTTTGGCACCAGGTAAAACCGCTGAAACCCAAAGAAAGCCAGTACGATAAGCACAATTACGCCTACTACTATCAATATGGGTTTTTGATTATCCTCAATAAACTGCTCAGTTTTCCCTAAAGCCTCTTCAACTGCTTGAATGTTCTCTTCTGCCCTGGTTGTCTTTTTCGCCATAATTATCCTAATAATTTTTGAGGTGCAAAAGTATATTTTTTTTTAATTATAGGGTTAAAAGCATCTTTTTTTTTACTTTTGACAGATTTTTATTATTTGACTAAATATGAAAAAAGCTGTTTGGATAATTGTAGGCATGTTTATAGTGGTGGGAATTATTTATTTTTTGTTTAATAATTTCTTCAGCTCAAACATTCTAATTGTATTTTCGATATTATATTTAACCCAATTCCTCTTGGGACTTGTCTTTATTTCAATCCTTGATAAATCTGAAACCCAAATGTACCTTCCTGTCTATTTTATTGTTGGTATTATTTCCTTCGTTATTTTATTCATTATATTATTTAAAAGTTTTTGAAGAAATCCGCTATTCGACAACTTTTTTTATTCATCCAATTCTCAATAATGAAGTGGTTCGCCAACTTATAGTACATAAAATACTTATTATCAATGAAATTGAATGATTCAAAATAAAAAAACCTTACTATGCACAGAAAACTAAAAAGTATTAAGGGATTATCCTTTTTGTTAATTATCCCAGTTTTGATGCTTATCTCAACAATGTCCAGTGCGCAAACTGATGAAAACAATAATCATCAGGTTTTTATTGATGAAATGTTAAGAATGGGAAACATCCGGATAAAAACACCTGCTTACGACACTATCGAAAACCTAAAAGGGAATACTTATTCCGAAGAGGATTTACTTGAGTCCGACTACTTAAGAATTAATAAATTAAAACCTCAGCAAAATACCTCAATAACAATAAATGGTATTGATTTTGAATGGGAAAAAGCAAAAACAAACAAGGATAATTTCCTCTTAGCTGAACACCGACAAAAAAAAGGTATAGACCAATTGGGCTATTTCGCAACTTACATTGAAGTTGATAGATGGATGGAGGCTGAAATAAAAATCAGTTGTCCGCAGTTATTTCAAGCTTTTTTAAATGGCAACTTGTTAACCAGCAAAACATCAATCGATGAAGAATATGCCGAAGAAATTGGAAGCAACCAAAAAAAATGCAAACTGGAAAACGGGAAGCATCTTCTAATAATTAAAACAGTAAAACCTACTGAAAGCAAAACTGATTGGAAAATAAAAACAGTTATTAATTTCGACAAAAAATATCCATTAGAGAGCCTTAAATCTACCAGTTTACCGAAACAAAAATTGGACATCGATCACCTGCTGAACGGTCAATTTGTAAATTCCGTTTCAATATCCCCGGATGGTGACTGGGCGATTTTCAGCTACACAAAAAAGTATCCTCCAGATGGCAGTTCAGAGAATTGGACTGAAATCCGGGACCTTAATTCAAACACATTGATCCAATCATTTAGAAACGCTGATGTTTCAGGTTTGCGCTGGACACCGAAAGGAAGAAAACTTACTTACCGGACTACAGATAAAGATAAAGGCACCACACTATGGTTATTCGATCTGGACAATATGACAGAGAAGGTATTGATCAAAGATATTGAAGACTTTAATAATTTATCATGGGCTGAAGATGAAAGCTTTATAATTTATGGTATTTCGAAAAAGCCCGACAAAAACAAAAGCGGGTTAAATAAATTTGAAGGCATGCCCGACCGTTGGCCATGGTGGAGAAACAGGAATTTTCTATACAAAATTGATATTCAATCAGGTTTTACTGAGCGTTTGACTTACGGCCATCTATCTACCAATTTGCAGGATATCCGCCCGGATGGAAAAAAAATACTTTTCAGCATTGACATACCAGATTTTAACGAACGCCCCTACTCGAAACAATATTTAATTGAAATGGACCTTGAAACATACGCTTTGGATACAATTTGGATTAAAAGGTTCTCAGGTAACTGCAGTTACTCCCCAAACGGAGAAAGCCTGCTCGTTACCGGGTCCCCTGCCATGTTTGGCGATTTGGGCATCAACATAAAAGGCGATGCAATCCCGAATGATTACGACACTCAAGCATTCACCTACAACTTATCCTCCGGCGATGTTGATCCTATAACATTATCCTTCAATCCTTCGGTGCAACAGGTTTTTTGGAGCAAGTTCGATGAAAACAGGATTTATTTTCTGGCTACCGACAGTACGTACGTGCGGATTTACCGGTATGATTTGAACACCCGGTATTTCGAAAAAATCAATTCGGGGTTTGATGTGGTGTCCGGCTTATCCATTGCCACCAATAGCCCTACTGCAGTTTGCACAGGTTCTGGCATTTCAACCCCGCAACATGCAAACAAAATAAATCTTGAGTCGGGCGAAATTGATGAAATTGCAAATCCGCGTAAAGCTCAGTATGAAAACATTGTATTTGGTAAAACGGAAGATTGGAAATTTAAAAACTATTCTGGTCTGGAAATAGACGGGACAATTTATTACCCACCAAAATTTGACAAAGACAAAAAATATCCGTTGATAGTTTATTATTATGGTGGCACCAGCCCGGTGAGCCGAAGCTTTGGCGGGAGATATCCGAAGAACTTGTTTGCGGCACAGGGATACGTTGTTTATGTGTTGCAACCAAGTGGCGCAGTTGGCTTTGGCCAAACATTCTCTTCGCGTCATGTTAATAACTGGGGGATAACGGTTGCAGATGAAATAATAATGGGGACACAACTATTTGTTGAATCCCACCCCTTTATTGATGAAGAAAAAGTTGGGTGCATCGGTGCTTCATACGGCGGGTTTATGACAATGTTGTTGCAAACACGGACTGACATTTTTTCGGCGGCCATTTCACATGCCGGCATCAGCTCTATTTCCAGTTATTGGGGCGAAGGTTATTGGGGATATCTGTACAGTTCGGTAGCTTCGGCAAATAGTTTTCCGTGGAACAACAGCGAGATTTACATCGGGCAAAGCCCCTTATTTAATGCAGATAAAATTAACACACCATTACTTCTTTTACACGGGTCAGATGATACCAATGTACCACCAGGTGAAAGCATTCAACTTTATACCGCTTTAAAACTATTGGGCAAACCCGTTGAACTTATTGAAGTTAAAGGCCAAAACCATCAAATCCTTGATTACAAAAAACGTATTATGTGGCAAAAAACAATTTTCGCCTGGTTTGATAAGTGGCTGAAAGACCAGCCTGGATGGTGGGATGATTTGTATCCAGATAAAAATCTGTAAACTAAATTGAAACTCAAATATCTAAACTATGGATATTGAAACCAAAAAATTACTTTATGAATATTTAGCTGGTTTTATCACCGAAAACAAACGTACAAAGTTTGAAGAGATAATCAGCAATAGGACCCGGTACCTGACGGTTGTCCTCGAAGATATTTACCAGCCCCACAATGCAAGTGCTGTACTACGTACTTGCGATTGCTTTGGGGTCCAGGACGTACACATCATCGAAAATC
The DNA here is from genome assembly GCA_002254335.1 of Bacteroidetes bacterium 4572_114. Taxonomy (GTDB): domain Bacteria; phylum Bacteroidota; class Bacteroidia; order Bacteroidales; family 4484-276; genus 4484-276. The sequence continues at coordinate 12,528 of NIVA01000049.1, forward strand.
AAAACCATTATGAAGTGAACCCGGATATAGCATTAGGCTCATCAAAATGGTTGACGATGATAAAACATAATGGCAAGGAAAACAATACACCAGATGCCCTGGCAACACTTCGCAAAAAGGGATACCGGATTGTTGCCACTACCCCTCACGAAAACGATGTGGACATTCAGGGCCTGTCTCTTGATAAAGGCCCTGTGGCCCTGGTGTTTGGAACAGAAATGCGCGGGCTTACCGGCAATGCCCTGACACTTGCAGATGAATTTGTGAAAATCCCGATGTATGGATTTACCGAAAGTTTTAATATCTCTGTTTCAGCAGGAATTTCATTATTTTATCTTACCGAAAAACTCAGAAATTCAGCAATTGATTGGCAAATCCCGGAAGATGAAAAGATTGAAATAAAGCTAAACTGGGCAAGGCAAGTGATAAAAAGAAGCGATCTCATAGAAAATGATTTCCTGAAAAGCACTTTATTCACAAAAAAACAGTAGCTCAATAGTTTTTACTACATTTGCCTCAAATTACTGATTACAAACTATTAAAATAACAGATATGGGAAAAGGTGACAAAACAACAAAAAGAGGTAAAATAATCCGCGGTACTTATGGCAAATCAAGACCGAGAAAAAAAATCGTTCCTGTAACCCCAGCTAATGCTGAAGTAAAAAAAGTAGTTGCCAAAGCAGAACCCAAAAAAGAAGTGGCAAAGCCAAAAGCCAAAAAAGCTGAGGTAAAGACGGAACCTAAAAAAACTGAGGTTAAAACAGCACCGAAAAAAGCAAAGGCCAAAGTTGAGCCGAAAAAAGAAGAAACCAAAAAAGTTGACAAAAAAGGATCAGCTAAAGAATAAACTTTTGGTTTTTAGGATTTAAACTGTTTAATTAAACTAATGGCAAGACTCACCAAGATGTCTTGCCATTTTTTTAAATGCGTTGCCACGTTCTTCAAAATTGTTAAACTTATCGTAACTTGATGCGGCCGGCGATAACAGGCATGTACTTCCATTAACCGCAATTTGTAAAATAATATCGGAAAGTTCATTATAATCTTCAAACAATTGCAACCGGGGTTTTTTACCGGCCCCGGTTTCTATCATTTCCTTTATCCGTATGCCGGCAGGCCCTGTGAGAAGAATATTTTTTACTGGGCATTTAATCAGATAATCAATTATAATTGTATAATCAATTCCACGGTCGAACCCACCAAGGATAAGGATATCAACATTTTTTACCGTGTTTAAAGCCTCAAGGGTTGATTCAGGAATAGTTGAAATGGAGTCGTTTACAAAATCAATCCCACAGTATGTCCCGACAAACTCAAGGCGGTGGGCCAGGGGCTGAAACGATCGGATGCCATCTTCAATTTTTTGTGGTGAAATATCACTTATAAGACTTGCCGACACAGCTGCAAGGATATTCTTTAGGTTATGTTTCCCTATCAATTTCCTGCAGCTAATATCAATTGGGCTGCCCGGAAATAAGCCGTAGAATATCTTATCCCCCCGAAAATAAACATCATTTCCATCAGGGCCATTTGCAGAAAAATTAAACTTCGAACCTTTAAATAATTTGATCCTTCTTTCAAACAATTGCAAATCCAATTTAACTTAGCTTCGCTATAAACCCCAAAAGATTTAAAATAGTCCAAATGTTCATTAAACACATTTAATAAGATTGAAATATGTGGAGAGTGTTTTACCTGTTCCAATTGATGGGCCGACAACTCGAAAATGATGGCCGAACCGTTGTCGATTTCAGGAATAGCATCAAATGCAGGAACACCAATATTCCCGACAAAAACTGATTTCCGCCCAGCGATTTGAAAAATATGATGTATCAAACTGGAGGTTGTACTCTTGCCTTTAGTGCCGGTAACCCCGATAATTTGCCGGGAGTATTTTTGGAGGAACAACGAGGTTTGGGTAACAATTTTACTGGCCAGTGCGGCATTTTCAGGATGTTTTAGAAATACCCCGGGAGATTTGAATATGATATCAACATGAGAGAGACAGTCAAGATAATGTGCACCAAGACAAAAAGTTGTAAAATCCGAATTATCAATATCTGAAATATCTAACCCTGGATTTTTATCGGCAATTGTAATTTCCTGATTTGGAAAATACCTTCTGATCAATCTGTAGGAAGACCTTCCCTCCCTACCAAAACCCAGGATAACAACCTTCTTTCCCGAAATATATTTATCAAGAAGTTCTTTCATACTATTTTCTCATCAGCAACAGTCATGTCTATTTTTGTAAAAACATCATCTATCTGGCAATTATAATTTATCAATGAGCCCGGTCTGAAAAGCCATATTTTGCCGCGAATGCGCTTATAAACTTTTTTTAATTACCTTATAATAAGGTGTTTGAAAACAAGTAAATTTCGCTAATTTTTAAAAACTTCGTTTTTAGACCGGACTTATCAATCTTATTCAATCTCCAATCAATCACATTCATTCTCCTTCATTCTCATTCAATCCCTTCCCTTATCACTTTCAACAGATCACCACTAACAAAATGCTCATTGTTCAATTGGCTGAAATTTGCTATGGTTTTACGTTCGCTATAAAACTTATATTGAGGTAAGTTTTTGTAATGATCCAACAGAAAAGGCAGGGGATTTTCAACTTTTTCAATTGTCTTCACCAACGCGTGGTTTACCTCGTCAATTGTCCCAACACATTCGAAAGGCTTGGTTTTGCCACATAATCCCTGAACCCCCTCTCAAATTCAAAGGATTTTGAATACTGGTGATTTACCTCAGTACCAGGCACCGTGGGTTCGTTGGCACTGGATTCGTTCGACAGGGCAATATTCTTAATTCCTGCCAGCCTGGCTGCCAAAAGGGAAATAAATGCAAGAAGTGCCGAAAATGGCGTATGCCCGTTTAAAAATCCTTGAGCGTTAAGCTTTAGCAAAACCGGGTCGATTGTCCGGTCAACAGTTAAAATATCCTCCTCCGAAAAGCCTACATTCCCCACTGTATCAATTCCGGCCTTTCCGGGATTCAGGATAAAAGGGCGAACATCTTTTCGGCCCCCGACAAGTGTTTCAAGAGTAACCACAGAATCTTTCCCCCCTCCTACCGGTACAAGAAAACTATCAGATTGATCAAATTCAAATTTTTGAAAAGTATTTTTTCCGTTGGTGCTTAGGCTCATAAAATCATCCTTTCGGGCGTGTATCCCGTTCCGATAAAAAAATTCGCCCAGTCCATTATAATACAACTTCTTCCACCACTCAACCTGTTCCTGGTTTAAACTTCCTGCCTCAATAATTACTTCAGGCGAACAAGCAGCTTTCCAGTAGCTGATCAATTCGATCATCCCAATTTGAAATACAAGATTATTAAGTTCGGATTCGTTAATCTCGAAATT
>NIVA01000050.1 GCA_002254335.1 Bacteroidetes bacterium 4572_114
TTTTCACCGGTGAAATATATGGATTACTATTTGGTCGATGGTGGCATTGTGAATAATTACCCGGCAAAAAATGTGAAGGAAATGGGAGCTGATATTATTGTTGGGGGCGATGTGCAGTCCGGCCTGATAAAATCTATCGACAGCTTAAATTCATTAACAGCAATTTTAGACCAAATTACAAGCTACCATCGCATTAATGCCAACGAGGTGGGTTATGCAATGACCGATTTATATGTGCGGATGCCCCTACACTTTTCAATGATGGATTTTGAAGCCTACGACTCTATCATAGCTGTGGGCGAACGCATTGGCAGGGCACATTTCGACGAAATAAAAGCCCTTGCCGACTCACTGAATGACATTGAATATAAACCCATAAAAAAATATGATGCTGTACCACTTGATTCAATTTTCATTAATAATGTGATAATTACCGGTTCAAAAAAAATGACACCCAAATATTTCAGGAACCTTTTTGATGAGGCAGAAAATTCATGGGTACAATTAGATGGCCTGGAAAAAACAATCAGGCTCATGGTTGGCACAAGGTTTTTTCAAAAAATAGACTATGAGCTTGAACCCACAGGAGACGGCCAGGCAAACCTCATCATTAAGGTGAAGGATGCCGATCCCGGCTATGTTTCTGCGGGTGTGCATTACGATAATAATTATCATGGGAGCATACTCCTAAATGGTACATTTAGAAATGTTTTAGGAAAGCGCACCAAACTTCTAACCGACCTGGTGTTAGGTTCAAATCCCCGGCTGAGGGCTTTATATATGTTAGATAATGCGAATAAACCAGGCTTTGGGGTAAAGGTTGATTTATACAGTTTTAAGTTTGATGATTATGATAAAGATGTGAAACTAAACACTTTTACATTTAATAATTATGGCATTTCGGCATTTGCAAATTCGAGCCTGAAAAACTCCTATAGTTTCAGGCTTGGGGTTGAATACCAATATTTTCAGTTCAAACAGAATGTAATTGTTGACACCTTGCTCGAAAATTTTAAAGACTTTAACAGTTATGGAAATCTTTTTCTGCAATTTGGTTCTGATACCCGCGATAAAAATTATTACCCAACCAAAGGTGTCCTTGCCCGGTTTAGTTTAAAATATATTATCCCTCTTTCCGACAACTGGACTCAGGTACTATTTTCAAATGCGGCAGTTATATACGGCAGATATGATCATAATATTAAATTGTCCAAACGTTTGGTGTTGCGCCCCGGCGTGTTTCTTGGGACAACTTTAAAACAATCACAGTCGCCCCCCATACAAAATTATTTTGCTGTTGGAGGTCTTAACCCTCAACATTATATTGATAACCATGTTGATTTTACCGGAGTAAAATTTATCCAGAGTTTTGGCTTGCATACCGCGATTGCCCGGCTTAAATTGCAATACAATTTTTTTAAGGAAATGTATTTTATCCCCCGTATTGATGCCGGTGTAAATGAGATGGAATTTGAAGAAGTCTTCCAATTGAACAACATAATGGTGGGCTATGGGCTAACATATGGATATAACAGCTTCATTGGCCCTATTGAACTTACCGTAATGGATTCAAATATTTCAGGGCCTATGTTGTTCCTGAACCTGGGATTTTGGTTTTAAAACATTTTTTATCTAACATACCCCGGGTTTCGAGAGTGTAAAAAATCCTTGATGGCACAAACACGATGTTGGCCCTGTATTACAAATAATTTAGAACAGCAATAAATTTATTGAACAGCAACACATTTATTTATTTTCGATTATCGGGTTTAACTTCTTTAATTACTTTTGCGCCCTTAAAAATTTAAACCTAAATTTTATTATCGTATGTTTATTCTACTATTAGTGATTTTTGTCCTTGGGTACACAATGATTGCCCTCGAACACCCATTAAAGATTGACAAAGCAGCATCTGCCCTGCTCACGGGGACTATCCTCTGGGGCCTTTATGCATTAAATGCCACAGGGATATTAGGTCTTGGTCTAAGCCCTGCGTGGGAAGCTGTTCAACAAATGTCGCATGACATTATGCAGTTCATCAAACCGTCAGTTGATGGTGCAGCCTTCGACAGGCTTTGGGGAAACCCGGCAGAGATGGGCCATGAAGTTGTTCATTTTGTGCAACACGACCTGAACCATCACCTCATTGAAATTGCCCAAATCCTGTTTTTTCTTCTCGGTGCAATGACCATCGTTGAAACTGTTGACCAACACCAGGGTTTCAAACTAATTACCGATAAAATTAAGACCACCAGTAAAGTTAAACTGTTGTGGATACTTAGCTTCCTTACCTTTTTCATGTCGGCCACATTAGATAACCTTACAACAACAATAGTCCTGGTTGCACTTCTCCGAAAGTTGATCGATGACAAGAAAACCAGGTGGTTCTTTGCCAGTATGGTTGTGTTGGCGGCCAACGCCGGTGGTGCTTGGTCGCCAATTGGCGATGTTACTACCATCATGCTTTGGATAGGCGGACAGATTACAGCAGTAAATATTATCAGTGATGTTATTTTGCCCAGTCTTGCCACAATGGTCGTCCCCCTGGTTATTGTAAGCTTTACGGTAAAAGGAAACGTTACAAGGCCAGTCCTCGACAACGGTGAAACCAGGGAATTTACATCAGCTTTCGAACGCAAATTGTTATTGATTATGGGTGTTGCCGCCCTGCTGTTCGTGCCTGTATTTAAAACCATGACCCACCTCCCTCCCTTTGTTGGCATGTTATTTGGCCTGGGCGTTATTTGGGCAACCACCGAAATTATACACCGCAACAAACCATTGGAAGACAAAAGAAAACTTACTGTTATAGGTATTTTGAGAAAAGTAGATACGGCCACAATATTCTTCTTCATGGGGATTTTGCTTGCCGTGGCCGCATTGCAATCGGCCGGGCATCTTGATGTACTGGCAAAATACTTAGATGAGAACTTAAGCAATATATACCTGATCAACCTGATAATTGGTGCCCTGTCGGCCATTGTTGACAATGTACCATTGGTGGCTGGCGCCATGGGCATGTACCCCATTATCGATCCTGATATGGCTACCGGTTTTTTGGCCGATTTTGTGGTCGATGGTAAATTTTGGCAGTTCCTTGCTTATTGTGCAGGTACAGGCGGGAGCATACTTATTATTGGTTCGGCAGCAGGTGTTGCCGCCATGGGGCTTGAAAAAATTGATTTTATCTGGTACTTGAAAAAAATAAGTTTGTTGGCACTTGCCGGTTATCTTGCCGGGGCAGCAGTCTATTATGTCCAGATGGAAGTATTTGGGTTTTAGTCCCTGCTATTTAAGGAAATAGCCCTCAATATAAATGCCACATGTTCACAAATTATTTGTGGCCTTGTGGCATTTTTTTTAGTATGAACAGCACAAAAGCATATTTTTGATTTAAATACATGAGTTTAGTCTAAAAAGTAAATATTTGGGTGAATAGCTGTCAGACAGTTTAGATTAAAAGTCAGACATATAACACTTTAGCTTCTGTGTGAAAATAGAAGCTAATTGTCTGACAGCTTTTTAGACCTGACTCATGGAACAAAAATATTGAGGTCCTTACCGGTTATTCTGAGGATGAAATGAAAAATATCTCTTTTCAGGGTTTAAAAAACCATATTCAAAATTTTTCGCACCTTTGACGAAAGTTTTAAATAAACCATCAATATCAAATACATGAAAAATATTATACCCTTTTATGTAAAGATCAGCTCGATAGTACTGCTTATCCTGGCAGTTGCCTCATGTGCTGAACAAGAACAACAAGCCCCTCCCCCACCCGAAATACCGGTTGTCGAGGTGATTCAGGAAGATATGCCAATTTACCAGGAATTTGTTGGTCAGGTTTATGGCTATTCCGACATCCCGATCAGGGCCAGGGTTGTTGGTTTTCTGGAAGGGATCCATTTTGAAGAAGGCCTAAAGGTTGGCAAGGATCAGTTGCTTTACACCATTAACCCTGAAGAGTATCAGGCAAAAGTGGCCACCCAACAAAGCCAACTGGCCGAATCAAGGACAGCCCTGACGAAATCACAAAGTGACCTGGACAGGATCAAGCCCCTCGCCAGGATAAATGCAGTAAGCCAGAGTGACCTGGTTGCTGCACAGGCAGAATACGATGCATCCCTTGCTTATGTAGAAGCGATGAAATCAAATCTGAAATTTGCCAATATCAACCTCAGTTATTGTTGGATTAAATCCCCTATCAATGGTACTATTGGAAAAACCCTGGCACGAGTAGGTGAATTTGTTGGTCAGGACCCTAACCCCGTAATCCTAAATACCGTTTCAACCGTTGACAAAGTGCGTGTTGAATTTTATCTCACAGAATCTGACTATATCCGACTGGCAAGGGAGTACAAAGAGATAAATCATGTTAACGAAAAAAATATTAATGAAATAGAAAATGAAGAAAAACTGAGCCTTATACTTGCAGATGGGTCAACATTCAAATACAAGGGATATGTCAATTTTATTAACCGTGAAGTTGACCCACAAACAGGTTCCCTGTTGGTACAGGCTATATTCCCTAACCCTGATAAATTATTAAAACCAGGACAATACGCCAAAGTAGTTGTAAAAATGAAAGAGGTAAAAGATGCACTTTTAGTTCCACAACGATGTGTTATGGAAATGCAAGGACAATATTCGGTTTTTGTTGTTAACAATGACAACAAAGTTGAGGGCCGACAAATTGTTGCAGGAGAGCGTATAAACGATTATATGATAGTAAGGGAGGGTGTCCAGGCAGGAGATAAAGTTGTAATTGATGCTCTGCAAAAAGTAGGTTCAGGACTTGAAGTGAAACCTGAAGTTACTAAATTCGAAAGCAAATCAACCAAACAAAACTAAGGGCTATGGCTGAAAACAAAGGAAATTTCTTCGTCCACCGGCCCATTGTTGCCATGGTTATCGCCATCGTAATCGTAATTATTGGTACGGTTTCATTAATTGGCCTCGCCATCGAGCAATACCCAAACCTCACCCCTCCCATCGTTCAGGTTAGGGGAACTTATACCGGGGCCAATGCTTTAAATGTTGAGGAAGCGATGGCAACCCCATTGGAACAGCAAATCAATGGTGTTGATAATATGATCTACATGAAATCGACCAATGCCAACGATGGAACAATGGTGATTGATGTTTCGTTTACGGTTGGGACTGACCCTGACATGAACACCGTTCTTACACAAAACAGGGTGTCGGCAGCAACTGCCAAACTGCCCGAATCGGTTAAAAAATATGGGGTGACTACTGAAAAGTCTCTACCAAACATATTGATGCTGGTTACCTTAACTTCTGATGGGCGGTACGATCAGGATTTTTTGGGCAACTACGCCTTAATCAATATCAAAGACCAACTGGCAAGGATAAAAGGGATTGGCAGGGTAAATATTATGGGGGCGGCCGATTATTCCATGCGCATTTGGGTTAAGCCCGATCGCCTGTCGCAAATGGGGTTGACCGTGCCCGAAATCACTAATGCCATCAATGAACAAAACATTATTGTTCCCGGCGGAAAGTTTGGGGCCGAACCTGCACCTCCCGGAACGGAGTTTACTTACACAGTTCGTTTACCTGAGCGGTTTAATTCGCCGGAGGCCTTTGGGGAAATTGTGGTAAGGACGCAACCTGATGGTTCTCAAATAAAATTGAGGGATGTTGCTACAATCAACCTGGGTGTAGAAACTTACAGTATGATCCCCAGGCTCAATGGTAAAACTGCTGCCATTATTGCACTCTACCAGGCCCCCGGCTCCAATGCCGTTGATTTGGCCACAAAAGCAATTGCTGAAATGGATGTGCTGGCAAAAGACTTTCCCGAAAGTATAAAATATGATGTTTCATTAGACTCAACCGCACCAATTACGGCTGGCATCAAAGATATTATAGTTACCCTGTTTATTGCTTTGCTCCTCGTTATCCTGGTGGTATTTATTTTTATCCAGGATTGGCGGGCAACACTTATTCCCACCCTTGCTATTCCGGTTTCATTAATCGGTGCCTTCATGTTTTTCCCGGCCCTTGGTTTTACCATAAATGTATTGTCCCTTCTAGGGCTGGTACTGGCCATCGGTATTGTTGTTGACGATGCCATTGTTGTTGTTGAAGCCGTACAGGTAAACATAGCCAAAGGCATGAACAGCAAAGATGCTACACTGGATGCTATGGCAAAAGTAACAGCCCCGGTAATTGCCACAACACTGGTATTGATTGCCGTGTTTATCCCCGTTGCCGGGATGGCTGGAATTACAGGCCTGCTTTATCAGCAGTTTGCAATAACCATTGTGGTGTCTGTTATTGTATCTTCGGTGAACGCACTTACGCTTAGTCCTGCACTTTGTTCCATATTATTAAAAGAGCCAAAACCTTATGGCGGGCCACTCGGTTGGTTCTTCAAGAAATTCAACCAGGGAATGGACAAAACCACTGATGCTTACATGAGTTTCACCAATGTTGTTGCCCGCAAACTAAAAAGAAGCGTAGTGTTTATTGTCATTGTTACCATTGCGGCAGGAATTTTTGGCGGTATGGTCCCCGGAGGGTTTATCCCGGAAGAAGACATGGGTTACTTCTTTGTAAATATACAATTGCCCGATGCAGCTTCTTTACAACGCGCCGATGTAGTTTCACAACAGGTGGAGCATATTATGGCAGAATATGAAGAAATAGAATATATAACCACGGCAACCGGTTACAGTATGTTGTCAGGAGCCATGACCTCGAATAGTGCAATGATATTTGGCTCTCTCGTAGATTGGTCGGAAAGGGACCTTACTGCCGAAGAAATTATTGCAATGGTAAACAAAAGGCTGATGACTGAAATTAAAGGGGCACAGGTATTTGCTTTTGGCCCGCCGGCTATTCCAGGCCTGGGTAATGGCTCCGGTTTTAGTATTATGTTACAGGATAAAGGGGGCAATACACCGGAATATCTCGCTGAAAATACGATAAATTTCATCAAGGCAGCCAATGAACACCCTGCAATTGGAAAAGCATTTACTACTTTTCAGGCTACAGTACCACAGCGTTTTATGGATATCGACAGGGAAAAAGCTTTAAAACTGGGAATAAACTTAAATGACCTCTACACTACTGTTGGCGCATTTATGGGAGGCTCTTATATAAATGACTTTACCCGTTTCGGGAGATTGTACAAATCCTATATTCAAGCCGAACCTAAGTACCGGGTTAATGAAGAACAGATCAATAATTTCTTTATTAAAAATGATGTAGGAAAGATGGTTCCCCTGGCAACAGTTGCCACTATCCGTCCTATTTCGGGGCCTGATTACACCAGCCGGTTTAACCTTTTCCGTTCGGTTGAAGTTACCGGCGGACCGGCAGAAGGCTACACATCTGAACAAGCAAGGGTTGCATTGAAAGAAGTGGCAGCGGAAGTACTTCCGCAAGACATGAGTTACGCATGGAATGCAATGTCGTTCCAGGAAGAGAAAGCCTCCGGGCAATTGGGCATAATCCTAACCTTTTCATTGATATTTGTATTCCTGATCCTTTCTGCTCAATACGAAAGTTGGTCATTACCATTTAGTATTTTGATGGGAACACCTTTTGCTATTTTTGGTGCATTAATAGCACTTTGGGCAGGAAGGATGATCAGCCCTACATTTGAGAACAATATTTTCGCCCAGGTTTCTTTTGTGATGCTAATTGGTATGGCTGCAAAAAATGCCATCCTGATAGTTGAATTTGCCAATGATGAATTTAAAAAAGGAGATAGTCTTTTCGATGCTGCTGTTAAGGCAGCAAGGTCAAGGTTCAGACCTATTTTAATGACTGCTTTCTCATTTATCCTCGGTGTCTTCCCTCTTGTTATTGCATCAGGCTCTGGTGCCGAAGCACGTAAAGTTATGGGAATGGCATTGCTTGGAGGGATGAGCGTGGCAACATTACTGGGGATATTTATGTATCCGATGTTGTTTGTGTTGATTGGGAAACTTGCGGGTTATGAAAAGAAAAGGGAGAAATTGAAAGCGGTGGAGGTAGAAAATAAATTAACCTAATTGATCTAATGTCTAATTGCTCTAAATAAGTTCTAATTACTAAATCCAAATTGTTTAAATTGTTTTATCTATTTTAGAAATTTTGATTTCAGATTTAATTAGTATAATTAGAAATTATAAATTTAAAACTATGAACAAAATATATGACCTCGAAGAGCGAACAGCAGTTTTCGGAGAAAACATAATTGAGTTTCTTAAGAAAGTACCTGGCAACCGTATTAACAATGAATTAATAACACAACTTGTAAAAGCTGGCACAAGCGTGGGCGCAAATTATAGTGAGGCTGACGATGCGGTTAGTAAAAAAGATTTTAAAAATAAAATTGGCATATCCAAAAAAGAATCAAGAGAATGTAAACATTTTTTAAGGATGATTTGGACTGCTGAGCCGAAATTAAAAGATGAGGCAAAAGTGCTTTGGCAGGAAGCGAAAGAATTGAATTTGATATTTAATGCAATATTTAATAAACTGAAGTGAAATTGATCTAATGTCTAATTCTCTAACAAAGTTCTAATGACCAATGACCAAAAGTTCTAACAGGATGCTCTTTTTAGAAATTTGCATTTGGGATTTATTTAGAGCAATTAGAGTAATTAGATTTAGAAATTTGTTGTTGGGATTTATTTAGGTCAATTAGAAATTAACCTAATTGATCTAATGTCTAATTCGGAATACGATGGCCCTACCTCATTTCGGTTCGATTCTATTACAACCGATACAATAGTTAACCTTCGCTGGTGGGACTTATTTAACGATGATGTATTGGACACCTTGATTGCCCGGGCACTGGAGAACAATAAAGACGTTATGGTTGCCGCAGCAAGAGTAGATGCAGCTGCTGCAAACCTTGGTTATACCAAGGCCGATCAATGGCCTTCATTTGGCTACAATGCTGGTGCGGGCAGTGGAAATTCAGTGAATGGTGTTACAACATTACCAGATGTAACCAACAACTTTTTTGCCTTTCCTCAAATGGAATGGGAAATTGGTTTCTGGGGGAAATACCGGAGGCTCAACGAATCGGCACGTGCCGGCCTTTTAGCATCCGAATATGGTTTACGAACGGTGCAGATCAGCTTAATATCTGCTGTAGCTTCCACCTATTTCTCACTATTGGATAATATGGCCAAGCTGGAAATTTCACAAAGGACGCTGGAGGCAAGAGACAGTTCTACACAAATTATCCAGGCCAGGTTCGATTATGGCATTGTGCCCGAAATAGACCTGAACCAGGCACAGATACAGCAGGCAATTTCTGCTGTATCTGTGCCAATTTACACAAGGGCCATTGCATTCAACGAAAGTACGCTTAGCATTTTACTGGGTGGATATCCTGATGAAGTTATAACCGGGCTACAATTGATCGACCAGATTGAGCCACCTGATATCCCCAATGGCTTGCCCTCGCAGTTATTAACCCGTAGGCCTGATGTAATGCAGGCAGAGGCAGAATTTGCTTCGCAGAATGCACTCATAGGGGCGGCACAGGCAATGAGGTGGCCATCATTGAGTTTAACCGGATTGCTGGGTGTGGCAACATCGGATTTGTCAGCACTAAGTTCTGCAGGACTTGGATGGTCGGCCACCGGTGTAATCTTTGGCCCAATATTCCATTTCGGGAAAAACAAAAGAAGGGTTGAAATCGAAAAGGCCAATACCGAAGCTGCACTAAGAACATACGAAAATGTTACGCTGCAGGCTTTTGCCGAGGTTGAAGCTGCACTGATATCCATTTCAACACTGCGCGAGGAATTACTGGCACAGGAACGCAGGTACGAAGCAGCGATGAATGCCGAGTATCTATCAGCCCAGCGCTACGATAAAGGTCAAACCAGTTACCTGGAGGTACTCGAATCGCAACGGCAATCCTTCGATGCCCAATTGAGCTATTCACAAACCAGAAGAGATTTATTGGGGGCACACGTGGGATTATACAAAGCACTTGGCGGCGGCTGGCTGTCACCCGAAGAAGAACAGGCCTTTATTGAGGCCCAACAAGCAGTTGACTCAACAAATCAGGCCCAGGGCAGATAAATATTTAGGTGAATAGCTGTCAGACAGTTTAAATTAAAAGTCAGCCTTAACACTTTAGCTTCTGTGTATAATATAGAAGGTAACTATCTGACAGCTTTTTAGGCCGGACTCATGCAATAAAGAATAACAATGGCAAATAACAATTCAATTACCAGGCAATGGCCCGTTGCGCTAAACATAGCCGCTTTCATCATTATCATAGCAGGTGTAATGTACGCACAATCTTTGGTTGCCCAATTATTAATGGCCCTTTTTATAAGTGTAATTTGCGCCCAGCCTATTGATTGGCTCCAAAAAAAGAAAGTACCACAAGGCCTTGCAATTGCAATTGTGTTTATTGGGATAATGGCCATATTTTTTGGGTTTGGCAAACTCATTGGGTCATCATTATCTTCCTTTTCGGAGGATGCGCCAAAATATGAGAAAAACCTTCAGGAAATGGGAAGTGTTATTTTGCAATATGCCGATCAAATGGGGGTGAATATTTCAACTGATGAAATGACCAGGATGTTTGACCCTTCAAAAGTCATGGGCATCACCGCCGGGTTTCTGGGACAATTGGGCGATTTTATGGGCGATGCATTCACAATTTTCTTCCTCGTGCTTTTTTTATTGATGGAAATTGACAGCTTCTCAATTAAAGCCAGGGCCATTGTTAAGGACACCAAAGGCTCACTGGCCTTTTTTAACACCATCGGCAACAGCATCCGTCATTATCTTTCCATTAAAACCATGACCAGCCTTTTAACAGGAACCCTTATTTGGATGAGCCTCGCCATTATCGGTGTTGATTATGCTATCATTTGGGCATTGATTGCTTTCCTGTTAAATTATATCCCCAACATCGGTTCTATTATTGCCGCCATCCCGGCTATTTTATTTGCAGCGGTCCAGCTTGGTTTTGGCGGGGTGGTTTGGGTTACCGGTGTTTTTGTTGCTGTAAACACGATAATAGGAAGTGTAATAGAACCAAAGATAATGGGAAGAGGTATGGGGCTGTCAACATTCATAGTTTTTGCTTCCCTGATTTTCTGGGGGTTTATGCTCGGCACAATCGGCATGTTCCTCTCCGTGCCGCTTACCATGGCCATCAAGATTATGCTCGAACAAAACCCAAAAACCGAATGGATAGCTATCCTTTTGGGGACACAACGTGAGGCTCAAGTTATCCTTGATAGAAAAGAAGGGTTGATCGACAATTCATAACATCCCCCAATCAAAAAACCGGGTTAATCCGGAATTCTTCAAGCCCCAAATATGAAGGAATTTATACAAATAGTTAAGATAAATAATTTTAATAACAAATAGTTTGAAAAAAAAAGGAGGTCAAAATGTACAAAAGTTTCCATTTTCGATTATTCCGAAAGGAAAGTAATTGGTGTCGATCACCAAAACAAAACTTATTACGAAGCTTCCTGGGATGAATATTCTAAAGAATATATTGATTATATGAGAGGCGCACAGGACAGGCAAAAAGAGATGATGATGAAAAAAACGGGCATGACCGAAGAAGGATACAATGCCATGATGAAAAAGCAAATGCAGATGATGAAAAGCATGTCTGAAAATATGAAGCAGCAACAAGGATCAATGGAGATAAAAATAGAAAACGCCGGGACTGAGAAAGTTGCCGGGTACGACTGCATCCATTATGTGATAACAAACCACGGCCGTCCTGTCCAGGATGTCTGGGTGTCGCCTGCTGTTGATGCCCTTATCGAAAATGAAATTGGATCGCAGGCTTTAGAAGAAGCAGAAGAAATGGCAAATGAAATGCAGGCGGAAATGAAAAAAATAAGTGCCCAAACAATGAAGGATATGGGAATGGACGAAGACGATATGGAAGGTGGTGACGTTGAGAAGGCCAGGGCAGAAATTGAAGAAAAAGGATACCTTATGATGTCGAGGGAAATGGATGGTATGTTTGGTGGGATGAACCAATATGAAGACCCGGTGTGCGATGTCAGCATATCAACGGGCAACATCGATAATTCCGTTTTTCGGGTCCCCGCAGGTTATAAGGAAGTTCCTGTAAAAGAATTTTTGATTACACAAGTGCAATCGGGAATGGAGGATGATATGAGTGATGAAGATGCGCAAAAAATGGCTGAATTTTATGGCGCAATGGATGATACCGATGATTCCGGACCGGGGGAGATGGACATCAACGACATAAAGGTATGTTCGGCAGGAGTGGGCAAATCCTTTAGTTTAAACCTTTCGGGCGATGGCGAAAAAGAACCGGTTGAACTTGATGCTATCCTGAAAAAAAATACAGAAATGGGGTTTGAATTTCAGGATATACAAACCTGTTCTTATATACCGTCATCAAAAATATTTGGTGTAAAAATAAATGGGTCCAGCGTTCAGGGCGCTTTGTTTTACAAAGGGGAAAAAGAATATATCCAGGTTATTTTAAGTGTTTCAAAAGACAAAGCAGATGAGGGCAGTTCTATTGAAGCATATTACGTTCATAATCCAGGGGCCGGCGGCAAACCTGAAAAAACAACGGTACAAGGCCACGAAATAATTTACGCTACTTCGTCCGATCTTGCTGGTAGAACAAACCAAAAGGTGGAAGTACTGCTGGGCAAAAATGTGAGTTTGATGGTTATTTTGGCCAACGTAAACGGAAAAAATGATTTTAGTGTCAAGCTAATTGATTGGGTAAATGAAGCATTCGATTTTTCCAAATTCGAAGATCCCGACTGGATGTGATGTCAGGTAATAGAGATAAGATGGAACAGGGCACTAATACCCTGTTCCATAAGTTTTATTAAAAATGTATCCTAAAACCCCTAAGCCACAAACTATTTAATAATCTCACTCTCCGGCAACCCGTATTCTTCAATCATTTTAATGTCCATGTCTTCCAGGCGGTCGAGGATTGGATTGTAAATTTCTGGTATTACAGGGATATGGACGCCCTTGGCATTTATCTTGCCTTCGAGCAGCATCTCAACACCTACTGCTGCAGGCAGGGCCACTGTCCGTGCAATTGCCGTATCGGTAGCCAATGTCCCGAAATCTAACATGCGCGATTTGATAACCTCTCTTTTTCCATCTGGGTAACTTGCCAGGAATGTATGTTGCATCACAACCATGTCCCTCTCTTCACGGCCAATCATCATTTTGTCGATCATTACATCCGAGGTTATTTCAAAAGGTGTATCCTCGCCCCTGTCCATGGGCTTGTTGCTGAACAAACCAAGCCACTCGACAGCATCGAGGGAATAACTATCGACACCTATACCAAGGTAACCTGCTGCTTTTTGCCTGATGTTATCTGAATTTTCCGCGCCAATCATCATGGCGATAAAATCTGCATAGGTTTTACCGGTAAAATCCATTTTATCGTTGGTGATGAGGTGCAAACGTTTGATGGCGTCCAACGACTCACACCAGCCTTTATGCCTGAATGTGCCACGGAACATGGTGGCGGTCTCAGGGATTTTATACAATTCAATGTATGGGAAGGAATCGCGGTTGGGATATACCTGCAACGGGCCAACATCAGGAAAATCCACACCAAACGGGCTTTTAAACAAGTCGATGGGATCGACAATTATTTCCTTGCCATGGCGGAGGTACCTGCCATCGTTGTTGCTGGCCATTACCACCCCTTTGGGGCTCCACGAAAATTTATAATTGAAAGGGTTGTCGCATGCCTCTGGTGCCGGCAACGCACCGCACAGGGAGTAAAACTCTTCGATTTTACCATCCAGGTTGTGTACGTGGTCTATGATGCGCATGGCCGACATGTGGTCGATCCCGGGATCAAGCCCGATTTCGTTAAGGATAAGTATATCGGCAGCTTTGGCCTCCTCGTCTAAGGCCTTCATTTTTGGCAGGACGTAGGAGGTTGTTACCATATTTTTTTTATGGGCTATGCATTTTTTTGCCACCATCGTATGGTAAGCGTAAGGCAACAGGCTAACGCTGATGTCGTGTGTGGCAACCAATGTGTCTAATGTGGATTCGTCGTCCACCGTCCACTCAAGGGAAGTCCCCTGTGGGTGCCCATCTATCATGGCATCGGCTTTTGATTTTGTGCGTGTGGCCACAGTTACTTTATAGCCACGGTTCAATAGGTATTGTACAATTGGTTTTACGACCATTCCAGCCCCTAAAATCAGTACTTTTTTCATTTTCTAAAAATTTAAGTTTAATAATTAAAATAATCTTCGTTAACTATTTTTTCTTTAATAAATTTAATTCCATGCTCCTCCAGCTCCTTCAACACAGGTTTGTATATCTCCTTGATGGTTGGCACCTGTACGCCACTCAGGTTTATATCCCCGTTAAGGATCAGTTTTGACGCAATGGCAACGGGCAGCCCTACAGTCTTCGACATAGCTGTATGGATGTGATCGTCACCCTCCGTTATCATCGAAGAAATAATCCTTTCCTTTTTCCCTTTTTCATCAAAACCAAACCTGTGCTGCATCACTATCATATCCCGGTCGTCCTTGTTGAAGCGCCATTTATCCTCTAACAGATGTTGAAGTATTCGGGCAGGTGTTGCCTTTTTCAGCCCAATTTTTCTTTGTTTGTCGAACAGGCCCAGCCAACGGAGGCGGTACATAATATCCGAATCCTCATCAGCACCAACATATTCGGCTACTTTTTTCTCAAGCGGTACCTCCGGCCTATACTTTAAAAACGTTTCGGTGAAATCGCCATACGACATATTTTCTGAATTTTCGACGGTATAGGTATCATCGGTCATGCCCAATTGCACCAAAGCATTCCAGGAACGGGAATAGCCCGGACGGCGCAATGTTCCGCGCACCATAGTCGGGATGTTACCTAAACCATATATTGACCGGTACTTCAACGAATCGCGGTTCATATAAGTTTCAAACTCACCATAATCCAATACATTAACCCGTTGGATACGAGTAAACAACTTGTGATATGGAATGTATTTATACATTCCGTTGACGATTAGCTGTGCCGTGCCCTGTCCGGCGAGCACCACGTTTTTTGGTGACCAGGTAAATTTGTAATTCCAGGGGTTGTTGTCATATTTTGGTGCTACCAGGCCACCTGTGAACGACCTGAAAGAGTTGAGTTTGCCACCCCTGCCCCTAATCTCATCAATTATCTGCATGGCCGACATGTGGTCTATACCAGGATCAACGCCCATTTCGTTCAACAGGATTACACCGGCCTTTTTGGCCCCGGCATCCAGCAACTTGATTTCATCTGACACATAACACGTGTTGACCATGGGCTTGCCCAATTTAACGCAATACCCAGCAAGGAGGAAATGCATCCTCGATGGAAGCATCGAAACCACCAAATCGGCTTTGCTTACCTCATCCTGGCATTGTTGCTTATCAAGTGCATCAAATTTTATTACCAGCCCGTTTGGATGGCCATCTACTTTCTTGTGGGCCAGGCCCTCATCAATATCAGCAACCTTAACTTTCCAGTCATGTTTTACTGAATGACTAAGTAAATATTCGATGAGTGTCGAAGCTGACAACCCTGCACCGATTACCAGAATATTTTTCACATCAATTATTTGTTTTGTGTTTTTAATATATAACGTTGGGGCTATGAAGCGTGGCGGATTTTGAAACAGTTAATTTTCAATACTCTATAATGCTTATTAGGTGTTCAGAAATTTAATTTTACTACCTCACCCGCCATGTTTTATGAGCCTTTGTTGTTCTTTCGTTTTTTATTCGATTATTGTCCGGGTAAACTTCATTATTTATTGGTGTCATTCTCATGATAAATGAATAGCGAGTCTGATTTATACCCATAGGAAGTAGATTATTATATGGTAGTCCAAAATTGTTTTCCCCAGCCATGTTGGGCAATTTTGCTTCCTCTGAAACTATTTACTTTCATTTGATTTTCTCCAAAAAGCTCATAAGTTCCAACTACATCATTGGAAACTGTGTGCCCTTTTTAGTTTGTGGTATTATTTAAGGTACTCTTCAATGTATTTGAATTTTGGGGTCAATTCCCCTTTATGAAGGATCATCGCCCCTTTAATCTCATCCGGCAGGTCCAGATCATCAAAATCAACACTATAATCTGCACTTGCAATGGCCGGGACAAATTTTTCGAGGGCCTTGCCAAAACTTTCTGACGATTCACGCGGCAACTCGCTGGGCAGGATATCCACGGCCATAACCAAAATCCCGTTACCTTCAAATCCCATCGTTGGTTGTTTGGCAACTGGATCGTAAACAAATACAGGATCTTCAATCTCAGTACCTTTATGCAAAAACTCTATGGAACCATCAGGATCACAGGTAACATCGCCAATGACCTTAAGTTTTGGCTCCCCTTTCTCAAACAAGGAAGCAATATAATCTTTGGTCAACAACCGTGGGTACTTGTCGTCCCAGTACATGCAGTTCATCAGGATTGTGAGATGGGGTGTATATTTTTCAAACTGGTTTTTATACTTTTCGGGATGGTTATAATAATCTAACAACTCAAACTTATGATTTGGGTCGATAGGTTCTGACAAATCCCCCTCTTTAAAAACAACTTTATAAACCAGCTTATTAGAATAATTACCGCTCTCCTTCAATTTCAGTAACTCGTCCGGCGAAATATCCACTGACGGCAAAAGGCCTGCAATATGCTGTGCGCCCTGGCTGACGTTGCCGTAACCCGTAAAACCAATGGTTAAAGGGGCCAGTTCGGCAGGTAGGCCAACCTTTTGAATTTCCTTGCCAACAACTTTAATTTCCATTTCGGCCTCGGCCAGCGAATTGTATTTATGCGATTGTTTGATCCTGGTAAAAGGCGTTTCAATGCCCTGCACTTTTAACCTTTGGCCCAGCGACCACAGTGAGTTTATCATCCCGGCCAGCCCGGCAAACCTTCCGAAGAAAATCAACCTTTTGCCTTCACTGTCCTCAATTTTTTCGTATTCGATGAGGTTGCATTTTTTAGCCATCATTTGCCTGAGCATAGGCATATTATACGACTGCCCTTTAATGACATGGGAAAAGAAAATGTAAGTTTTGTTCTCCCCAAAAAAAGATAATGGCATCTCTTTAACACCAAAAATCACATCACAACCTGCAACGGAATCGGTTACTGTTGCCCCGGCATCCCTGAATTCCTGATCGGTAAAGATTCTTTTTGGCGAGCTTTCAACAAAAAATTCCAGCCCCTGCCCGGTAAGTTCCTTAACATCCGCAGGCGGCACTGCCACCCGGCGTTCCATCACATATTTGTCTTCGTGCCTGATCCCTATTTTGTGTTTCATAATATTAAGTTTTTGGTTTTTCTAAAAGGCGGCAAACATACAAAATTTGATCTGTGAAAATCAAGCCTTTTCTAATATAAACCGAGTATAAATTATGGAGGGTGGAAGGGAGAGGGGAGAAGGTGGAGTATTGGAGTATTGGAGTATTGGAGTGTAGAGAATAATTACTTGTCTATCCCTAAAATATTCTGATTAACCCAGTATGGGTTATGGTATTGTAGTACCCAAAAATTTTACAATTAGCCTACAACCCGGTATGGGTTGAGCTATTTGTCCTTGCAATGTTTCTTATGATATTCCAAATTGCCTACATTTGCACCCTTTAACAAAACATCAAATTATTAATATGAAAAGATGCTTAGTATTGACAGGTGGCGGCGACTGCCCTGGCCTTAACGCCGTAATCAGGGCAATTGTTAAACGTGCTGCCAAAGAGAAGGATTGGGAAATTGTGGGGAGTATCGAAGCCTTTAATGGCATATTGCGCGAACCCACCGAAATTGTAATCCTGGACGAGCACAAGGTTGCCGGCATACATTACCTCGGGGGCACTATTTTGCAAACCACCAACAAGGGCGGCCCGTTTTCGTGGCCGGTAAAGAATAGCGATGGCACCTGGGTTACTGTTGACAGGTCGGACGAAATGCTTCGGAAGATGCAATACCTCGGCATAGATGCCGTAATCAATATTGGTGGAGATGGTTCTCAGCGAATTTCAAAAGACCTTCATGATAAAGGATTGAATATTATTGGAGTACCAAAAACCATCGATAACGACCTTACCGCAACCGATTCTACTTTTGGTTACCAAACCGCCGTAGAAATTGCCACCGAAGCAGTTGACAAATTGGTTACGACCGCTACCAGCCACAACAGGGTCTTGATACTTGAAGTAATGGGCCGTTACGCCGGCTGGATCGCGCTTAATGCAGCCATTGCCGGGGGAGCCGAGATTTGCCTGCTGCCCGAATTTCCATACAATGTTGATATGGTGCTGGAGAAAGTTAACGACCGCTTTAAACGCGACCATGGGTTTGCAAATATTGTAATTTCGGAAGGGGCACGCGCCATTGGCAAAGATTATGCTACCCTGGGCCAGCAGGAAATTGGCAACGAAAACCGCAGGCTTGGTGGCGTTGCCAACGTTTTGATGAATGAATTAAAAGATGGCGGTTGCCAACATAGCATTAGGACCACCGTTTTGGGCCACCTGCAAAGGGGCGGTATCCCCACCGCATACGACAGGATTTTGGCAACGCAATTCGGCGTAAAGGCCATGGAAATGGTCTTGAAAGGTGAGTTTGGCCGGATGGTATCCCTTCGCTACCCCGAAATAACTTCGGTATCGCTGGAGGACGCATTGCAAAAACCTAACCTTGTGGAACCG
>NIVA01000235.1 GCA_002254335.1 Bacteroidetes bacterium 4572_114
ACGATCAAAAGCATTTGCCAGGTAAGAAATATCCGTTTAAATTCGTAAGGGAGTACACCAACGCCCTGCAACAGGAATAAGACACCCGCAAAAATGACCAAAAGTGCAAAAAACATTGTCCTTGATTTACTGTTTGGGAATGTGCCCCTGTAATTGTGATTTTCCATAGTTTTAATATTTAAATTTCTGATGCAAAAGTAGGGCGTGGTCTATAAGCCGACAACATCAAATCGGTGAATGGCGGCCAGGCATCGGTGAATGACGAAAGAAGTGGAGTGGTGGAAGAATGGAGTGATGGAGTATTGGAGTATTGGAGTAGTGGAGTAGTGGAGTGGTGGAGTATTGGAATGGTGGAATGTCCATACAGGCCGTTATTGTTCGATAGGGAGATGGGTTGTCTGAAAATATTTATATTAAATTCATGGGGGTTGAAATTTTTGTAGCCTCTATTTTTTATCTTTTTAATAGCGTTTATCCTATGTAACATAAACCATCTTATCACCTTGTTCCAAAACTTCACCAATCACAACCGATCCGGGATTACCGGCCTGTAGAAGCTTATCAACAATTTCGCCGGCCTTTTCTTTGGGCGCACACATCATAATGCCGCCCGAAGTCTGGGCATCGAACAACAGCATCCTATGGTTGTAGCCCACGGATGCATCAAAATCACAAGCTGCCCCGGCAAATTCTTTGTTCCTGAACGAAGCCCCCGGGATTACGCCCATTTCAATCAGGTTGATAACCTCGTCAAAAACCGGGACTTTTTCAGCATTTATATTAATGGATACTTTACTGCCTTCTGCCATTTTCAGGGCATGGCCTATCAACCCAAAACCAGTAATATCCGTAGAACACTTAACACCAACTTCATCCATAACATTTGCCGCGCCCATATTCAGTTGTTTCATGCTGTTTATTGCCAATTGGTATATATTTTCATCAACCAGCCCGTTCTTCCATGCCGAAACAATCACGCCGGTACCGATTGGTTTGGTAAGGATTAAAACATCACCGGCCCTGGCAGCGGCATTGGTAACTATTTTATCGGGGTGTACCCAGCCTGTTACCGCAAGGCCATATACCGGAATATCGTTGGTAATGGTGTGGCCGCCCATTATCACACCACCGGCTTCAACAACTTTGTCGTGCCCCCCCAATAATATATCTTTCAATACCGTAAGCGGTTGGCCGGCAGGGAACATCAACAGGTTCATGGCGTTTAGCACCTGCCCGCCCATGGCATACACATCGCTAAGGGCATTGGCCGCGGCAATCTGCCCATAGTCGTAAGGATCGGAACACACCGGTGGAAAAAAATCTGTGGTCTGCACCAGGGCATAATCATCATTAATTTTGTAAACCCCGCCATCGTCATGGGTTTCGATATCCACGAGCAGGTTTTTGTGGGTGATTTTTGGCAACCCGGCCAGCGCTTCTTTCAAATCACCGGCAGCCAGTTTTGCCGAACAACCGCCTTGGTCAACAAGCTTTAAAAGATCAATGTTCATATTGTAAAATTTGGGTCTGTTATTATTTGTTCATTTTAGGAGTGTTGGAGTGATGGAGTAGTGGAGTGATGGAGTAGTGGAGTGATGGAGTGATGGAGTGATGGAGTGTTGGAGTGATGGAGTGATGGAGTGTTGGAGTGTTGGAGTGCTGGAATGCTGGAATGCTGGAGTGATGGTATCATGAGTAATCTTTTTCTGTATGAAATTCAAAGTATTAATTATTGTAATAGATATGTATCCTTCTTCCTTTCCACTTTTCCACTTTTCCACCTTTCCACCCTTCCACCCTTCTATCTTTCCACCCTTCCACCTTTCCATCTTTCCATCTTTCCACATTGCCAAATTCCACCCTGCAAGCCTGCCATCTAAAGGCTTATCACCTTGTCGGCTTTCACCATACTATCCAATATATTAAACATATTCGACACCTTGCCAACGGCGAGTTCATCCATTTTATCGAAATAGTCGAGGCATGCACCACACACCATGATTTCCACGCCCGCTTTTTCCAGTTCCCGCATATCATTAATTACCGATGAACCATTTACCACAAAGCTTACACCTGAATTTAGTACCAGGATTTTAGTGGGCAGTGTGTCCATCGACTTAAGGGTATTTATCATTGCCACCGCAAGGGCCTCTCCCAGTTCGTCAGGCCCTTCGCCCAGCCTGTCCTTGGCCAGCCGTACCACATAATTGTCCCTCTTTTCATTTGAAGCACAAGTGCTGCAGTAGGCTGTTTCATCCACCTCTTCGGGGATGGCTTCGGTGGTAAAGTAAAATTCGATAACATTTAGCCTGATTAATTCATGAATATTAACATCGAAATTATAGTTTATGAATTAATCCGGTTAGCAATATTACTAAAATGTCGTGCGTATATTATGCATACTTAACAGGCATTGGCCTCTTTTTGTTGTCTATCAAAAAATTAACTCCTGGAATAACAGCAGATTGATTATCAATAGGAATTGCCCCTGATTACACATATTTGCTCAGGTTGAGGATTTGGGGCCATAAGAAATTACTCCGGCAATAAACGTAGATAATAAGAATAAAAGCTATATATTTGCATTCGCGAAAAGGAAGCGCCGCCCACCAGGCGGGCCTCTTTATCAAAAGTGAAATCAACATAAATCTAATTAAATCTTAAAATCATGAAAAAATCAAATAACGAAGTAAATGGAATTAACAGTTTTGTTTTAGGTACTCACTCTCAGATGAATTCTGATTTTTCCGCAAGTATTGGTTACAGGAACATCAACACGGGTATTGGTTCATTAATCCTGGGTAATTTTTCTGAGGCCGACTCTACCTATTCTACTGCTATAGGAGTGTATGCCCACTCACATGGACCTGCTTCAATAGCTATTGGAAGTTATGCAAAAACCAAAAAGAAGTTTAGTTTAGCTTTTGGCAATCATGTTGTTGCCGATGCTGATTATTCAATTGTTATGGGGGGAAGCCAGGCATTTCAACTAACAAACACCGTCCCTTATTCCTTAATGATCGGCTTTAATAGTGATTTACCAACATTTTTTGTGAGTTCATCAGACGGTGCAGGTACTACCGGAAATGTTGGCATTGGTACCGACGGCCCCGATGCCAAACTTGATGTTGCCGGGGATATTAAAACAGAAGGCTTTCGATTGGTCAACGGCAGCCAGGGCTACGGAAAAATTTTGCAATCGGATGACAATGGCACTGCCATATGGGTCGATCCGCCAATAGGGACATGTGTCCAATGTGAAGGGGGAAGCTCCACCGGGGATGTTTCAAGTATCATTGGGATTAATAATACTGCCGAAGGGATTGCTTCATTTGCAGGGGGAATAGATTCACAGGCTTTGGGGGATTATTCTTTTGCTTTTGGTAATACTGCCCGTGCCGAAGGTTTAGCTGCTGTATCATTAATGAAGGATTCACAAGCTTTAGGAATGTACTCTTTTGCAGTTGGGAAAGGTGCAATAGCCAGTGGAGCTGGGTCTTTTGCCATAGGATTTATGAACAGGGCGATAGCAGGATCTTCATATTTGTTTGGAGAGTTTTTGGAAACTAATGCTGGTGGAAATGTTACCATCGGATTTGGAGATGGTTTAGATTATTTGAAAAATAATAAACCATATAGCTTAATGGTTGGCTTTAAAAGCGACATCCCGACCTTTTTCGTCGGCCCTTCATCCGGTGCGGGCACTACCGGCAAAATCGGGATAGGGACATCCGACCCCGTTGCAAAAGTTCAGATAAAAGATGGCGACATATTTATTGAGGATATCGACCGGGGACCACCGGCACTGAGGAACAGGATGCCGGGGCAAAACCACAGGTAAAAATTTACCCTAACCCTGCAGGGAACCAGGTGTTTGTTTCCATCCATCACGAATTGACAGGTGCATTGCTCGAAATTTCAGATATCAACGGAAAATTGATGTATTCCGAAGAACTGGCCAACCCCGAAAGCTATGTTGATTTGAGTACTTACACAAGTGGGATGTATGTGTTTAAACTGATGGATTCGAATGGTGATATAATTGAATCAATAAAAATCATTAAGAAATAAAGGACCTGGGCTAAAAAAGTAAAATGATGAGATGAGGGAGAAAACATCAAAATTAAATACTTAAATGTCAAACAAATATGAAAATCATAATTACCCTGACAGGGTTATTTGTCAATACCTGGGTTATCATTTGCTTTTTCCTGCCTCAGTTACTTGTTGGTCAAATCCTTCAGGATACTGTAAAAAACATAAAAATGAAACCTGATACCATTCAGGTCCCTTATGAAGAAATAGAATTGGATTGCCTGTGTGTTCCCAAGGATAAATTCATTGTTATCAGATCTTACACGCAACTAATGGAGCTTTTTAAACACGCTGACTTTTATTATTGCAGAGATTTCAGCCCTACTGTATTTGACTTCAATAAAGAGGTAATTATTGGATTTAATACAATTTTGGCAAGATCAGGAAAAAGGATACCGAGGTTTGAATTTTCAATAACAAAAATACTACCTCAACATAAATATGTCTGTGAAGTTAAATTAATTGAATATCGGGCAGGTGGTAAACTATTGCATCCGGTACGAACAAAAATAGTATTCCCAATTACTGAAAATGATTGGGAAGTTGAAGTTAAGGTTATTGACTATAAAAACCGGTTTACCCAAACAGATAAGAGTTGTAACGATTACTATAGGTAGAATTGCTATGAAAATCGCATTAACAAAATATTTTAGCAGAAGTTCTCAAATAGGAATGTTGGCCGTAATCGCGCTCAGTTTGTTAATCCCATTTACATATGCTAATGGCCAAAATCTCAAAACGTATCCTAAACAAAACCATGAAATCCACTTCGACGAACACCCTTTTCCGTTTGGCAACAATCCTAATAATTTAGACTTTTCTATACCTGAAACAATGCGTTTTCCGGTTGGCGAACTGCTCAACACTTTCAAAGGATTGGATGATGATATCTATTATATTGACAGTGTTTTTTCTTATACAACAGATCAAAAGGACACCAAACAATCCTACAGCTATGATGATGAAGGGAATTTATTAAGGATACTTTTTCAATTGCTGGAAAACGGTGTATGGAAAAATATTAGCTTGTTAACCCACACCTATGATGGTAATGGGAAATTGCATACTCAGGTTTTGCAGACATGGGAAAACGGTGCATGGATAAATTACCAAATGTACACAACTACTTACAATAGCAATGGTGATCGACTTACTTTACTGAGTAGTGGATGGAAAAATGAAATATGGAAGAATTCTGTTATGTATTTCTGGACTTATGATGAAGGTGGCAACATTCGTACCGACATCACTCAATACTGGCAAAATGGAATATGGGTGAACAGGGGAATTCGTTCTTATACTTACGATGCAACTGGAAATAGGCTAACATGGTTGGGTAAAGGATGGGAAAACAATACTTGGGTAAATGGATATTTGTACACCTACTCTTACAATGAAACAGGTAATTTACTAAAAGATCTTTATCAGAAGTGGGCGAATGGAGAGTGGGTAAATAGTTCTAAAATAGATTATACCTATGATGACAATGGAAATTTAACAACCAAAGTTTATCAATGGTGGCAAGGGGGAGAGTGGGAAGAAACAACGATAATAGAATATACTTACGACATCCTGGGCAATTTACTTGAAGAATTTACCCAGCATTATTGGTGCATTTATTCGGAGGAGAAGAAAATTGAATATGTTTATAATCTTGGATCGAACCACATTAAAGCATTTGGGTTCGAGTGGGTTGATGATGGTCGGGTGGGATTAATACTACAGCGAAGATTATCATTTACAATTAACACACGGCTGAGAATAACAAATAGCAACTGCTATTGAACAGATTATTATGTAACAAGTATGAAGACCAGGGAAAAATGGATGTGAAATGAGTAATAAACTGTAAGACAGTTATCCGTAAAAACTGGCATTATAAAAAACCCTGTCAGCCCAACTCTTCAAAAATCCGAAAAAGCTGCTCTTTCTTGCGCGAAGAGACCGGCACCCACGAACCATCGTCCATAATCAGGTGGCCACCTTCGGCTTTATCATAGCGAAGGATATGGTCGAGGTTGACAAGGTGCGACTGGTGGGTGCGGAAAAACCCGGAAGGGACCAACATCTCGTCATACTCCTTCAGTGTTTTCGATACCAGGAGTTTTTCACCATTGGCAAGGTAAAAAGTTGTGTAGTTTACATCCGACCCGCAGCGGACAATATTTTCGAGGTTGATGATGTGGATACTTTCGGCAGTGCGCAAAACTATTTTATTTATCTTTTCGAGGTTGGCCAAAAATGCCTTGAACTTCTGTTCGGTCTTTTCGTTAAGGATTGTTTCGCCGGCCTTCTCAACAGCTTGCAACAAATCGGAGGCAGCCACAGGTTTAAGGATGTAATCCATGGCACTGAAACGAAATGCCCTGACAGCGTACTCTTCATGGGCGGTAATAAAAATAATCCTGAAATCGATATTATCAAATTTCTTTAGCAGGTCGAAACCTGTCCCATCCGGCAGGTTGATGTCGAGCAAAACCAGATCGGGTTTTTCCTGAAGGATCAATTCGTGGGCAGAACGTACATCACCGGCTTCGCCCAGGATATTGAGTTTCTCACTGCCCAGGCCCAGGATATCCCTGATGGTGCTCCTTGCCTTGGGTTCGTCATCGATAATTACAAGAGAAAGCATATATTTTGATTTTTACAAAAGTAGGAACAATCAGTTAAAAATTAATGCTAAATGCCTCTATAATTTTGTAGAAGTTAATTCACAAACATCACATCAAATACTTTCCACAAATGGCATAGTAATAACAACCCTTGTGCCTTTTGCATTTCCATCAGCCCCCTTCAAATCGATAACCTCAAGGGTGAATTTCCGTTTAAACTTTTTTCCCATCACTTCCAGGCGTTCCCGTGTAATCATTGTGGCCATCGACTGATTATGTTTTGCTTTTTTGTGTTGGGCAGCAAACTCCCTTCCCACACCATTATCTTCAATTATAAACTCGATATCACCAGCTTTTTTGTGGCACCGCACTTTAATATTTCCCAGACCCTCTTTTAACCTAAACCCATGTTCAACAGCGTTTTCAATAAATGGCTGTGTCAGCATGGGCGGGATTTTAATTATGTCGGCCTCAATGTTTTTATCCTTTTCAATGTCGAAACTAAATGTATCCCCGAACCTCAACATCTGCAATTGTAGGTATATGTTCAGCATATTCAATTCTTTTTCCAACGGAACAAATTCAACCCTTGAATTTTCCAGTGTCATCCTTACAAGGTCGGCAAATTTTGAAAGATAGTCCCCCGCACTTACAGGGTTCTTTTTATAAATATAACTTTGTATGGCGATTAATGAATTAAAAATAAAATGGGGGTTCATCTGCGAACGGAGAAGACGGTTTTCCAGCTCGGAAGCCCTATGTCGGGCCTTAAGCCGGGTATTGACAAGCAACGCATATCCAATCAGGAGCGATAACAAAAAAACAATGGCAATTGCCACAATGAAACGTGTACGACTGCCTATCATTAATTCCTGCACCTTATTGTGTTCGGTGAGAAGTGCAATGTCCTGTTCCTTTTTTTCGGTTTGATATTTAATTTCCATTTCGGTGATTGCCCTAAACTGCCCGGCAATAAACAGGCTGTCTTTCATACCTGAATAAAGCCTGAAGTATTCCAATGCTTTTGCAGGATCGCCCCTTCGGCCCCAAACTTCATACAAGTTTTTGTAGGCATACATTTTCATTCGCGGCGCCCCGGTCAAACTTGCTGTTTCAAGGCTTCTTTGTGCGTATTCCAATGCCCTGGCCTGATTGTTCTTTAGCAAATATGCCTGGCTTATACCGCCCAGTATTTCGGCAATATTTATGTTGTCCTGCTCTTGCCCGGAAAGCCCAAGTGCCTGGTTAAAATACGCCAAAGCTTTATCAGGTTCCCCTTCCTTTAAAAATGAAATGCCAATCGACTTATAGCAATCATCAAGA
>NIVA01000051.1 GCA_002254335.1 Bacteroidetes bacterium 4572_114
ATTTATAAAAGAAAAATCAATTAGAGAGGTTTCATGGAAATATTTTGGGTATTTATTATTATTATGGGTGTTATTGATGTTTATTCCAAATTAAAAAAAACCTACTGCAACCCACCTCGCCATTGCCCCCTATTCCCATCCTTCCACTTTTCCATTCTTCCATTTTTCCATCATTCCATTTTCCATTTTTCTATTTTTTTTCGTATTTTATGCATAAAACATAATCCCCCAAAAGTAGTTGTCCAACCCATTAATTAGAACATGCTTCCAAGTCCCTAAAACGGATATTCCACAGCCAATGAAAAAATATAATCTTTGAAAAAGTTTGTGTTGTTGAATATCCATTTTTCGTTTCCTGGGATGTAGGGTTTGCGTACAGTTACGGCCAGAGGAGAAGGATAAAATATTCTATGTCCACCCTAACACCGAGGCCAATGCCCAAGACAATATCATTCAATATGCGGTTGAATTCAAATTTTATAAAATTTATTGGAGGCCCCAATCTTAGGCGTAACAATACTCTCCTTAAAATAAAAAAAGTAATATCACATACTTCATAGAACATTTCCAAGTAGACAAGCATGACATTATTTTGAGCAAACTTTGGTGGACTGACAGAATTTAAAAGATACTTTGATTTATAAAAGTGCAAAGAGTTAGGAATATGCAAGCAGTAAAACCCAAAGGTTCAAAAATTGAGATATGACCTACAAAAGCACTTTGGGAAAGAGGATATCGCTACCGAAAAAACCACAAAAAAAATCAGGAAACACGACATTGTTTTTATGGAAAAACACAGTCTTCTGTGACAGTGAGCTTTGGCACGGTAAAGACAGGGAAAAAAGAAAGTACCACATTAAAAACCACCGTGACTTTTTGGTTACCTAAAAGTGAGAGAAATATTTACAGAGACAAAGAGGTAAACCAATAACTAAAAAAGCAAGGATGCGCAATAGTTAGGATTTGGGGAACAGATATAGAAAAACAACTTGACAATGTTTTGACCGGATTGAGCAAAAAATTAGGAAATCAAAAAAGGAATCCAAAAATAATACTATTTTCGCTCCATGAATTTCATTAAAAAACTAACCTCTGGCAAATCTCAAATAGCAAAAGACCTTGCATTTTGTTCCTTACTTAAATTCAAAATTCCGTCAGAGAATAAGAGTTTTACAAGCCTCTTTAATGAGTTTGACAAAAGCATCCAGATAATTGATAACGAAATTACTACCGGAGCATTAAGCAATACGCATGGTGACTGGTACGAATGGCTTTTAGCGATTACTGCATGGAATCATTTCATTAGTAACAAGAATTCAAATCTGGCAATTTTACTCCCGAATGTTTATCAATTTGATGTTACCAAACTTTATATCGATGAGTTAAACGAATTGATTAAGGACTTGAAAGAAAAGGTTGCCAGCAGTTCAGACGTTGAGTTAATTTCTTCTAATCCTGATTTCGTAATTATTGACAATAAGATTTCTAAAAAGATATTCTCAAAGGAAAAACCCATTATCGATATCACACCTGAAAACTTGTCAAAACTTCAGTCATTTTATTTACAACTCGTGGGTTTTTGTGAATTCAATGATATCGTAGGGTTTGTATCCATCAAAACGTCATTCCGACCCGACAGAAGGTTACAAATTGCACATGAAGGTAGCTTAATGAAAGCACTTTATGTTCATCTTCAAACTCGTCAATGGATACTTAAACCAAAGGGTTTGAAATATTACGCAATGTCAACAAAAGTTGGCCCTAAAGACCGAGACGCATTGAAAACCGTTGCGACCCATTCAATTACAACTGTACATAGCTTGCCACAAGCAGCAGTAGATGAAGTATATGAAGTTAACTCGATAAAACAGGCACGTGCGACCCTTGCACAAATTCTTTCTTAACGACCATAGCCATCTGTTTTTTTATCGCCAACCCCAAGGCTCTTGCTAATCCAGGAGGAACAGCATTTCCAACTTGTTTTCCTCCACTAACAAGAGTAACTCGTTCACGACCATAACAGCGAAACACCCAGTCCAACGGAAAATCCTGCAATACTGCCATTTCAATCGTACTCAAACCTCTATTCTCAAATGGATGAATATACCTACCCTTTCCAGGATTATAAGCTGCAGTTCTGATGGTAACCGAAGGGTAATCTGCTAACAGTCGCCCAAATGTATCTGATCCCTGATGTTTCCCATTCTTCCAACAGTCCGGCCTCATGTTCATAGGTAATACTTTGAAATTTTCACCTTGTTTAATCAGTTTCATTCGGTCAACAACTTTTGGGGAAATATTCATTAAAGCATAATCACGGCGACTTTTTGCATCAGTAGGTATCTCTGAAAATGCCTTTTGTACGCCTACCCATTTCTTTGGTTTGGATTGAGGTATTCTGTCAAGTTCATTAAGAAAGTTCCTCCAGGCATTTCCATCCATGGAATGTGTCGGCATTGGGAAAGCGGGTTTCTTAACTCCTTTGATCCCTACCAAGAAGAAACGTTTTCGTCTTTGAGGAACACCATAATCGGCCGAATTCAAAATTGCATGAGATATTCCATAACCTTCTCCTTCAAACTTTTCGCACATATAGCCGATTACATCAGAATGCTTTTGCTGTGTTATTCCTGTTACGTTTTCAAAAATGAACGCTTTCGGTCTTATTCCTTTAACCATTCTGACAAATTCCAAGAACAAATCACCGTTCTTTTTATCATGCTTACCTTCCTTCTTACCAATATTGCTAAACGGCTGACAAGGTGCACCGCCTACAACCAACGAAACTACTCCTTTTTTCAAGTCTGCAAATTCCAACAACTCGTCAGTATCAACATCCCGAATATCCCCCGGTTCTCTTTTCCTCATACCTCCATCTTCAATCCAAATCGGACTTTCAAACAACTTCCATTCTGGTCTGTTATGCCTCAGAGTTTCTCGACAATTAATATCATTTTCAACACACACAACAGTAGAAAAACCAGCTTGTTCCAAACCAATATCTAACCCTCCCGCTCCACTAAATAAACTAACAACAGTAAATTTCTGTCCATTAGTGCCTACATCATTAATGTCGATGTAATCTATTCCAGTTTTCTTGTTTATGTACCTCATGTTTTTTTTCTGCTTTTGTATACTATATCAGGCTCTGCAACCATGTCTGCTGAAATTTCCGGGACAAATGACTTACATCCGATTGCATTAAGACACTGTATTAAAAAAGCTGCCTTAAAAGTACCTCGGCATATCTTGCTGTCAATACTTGTTTTTGTTTCCTTAACACCTATACGGTCGAGCAGATTGACCAAATCATTTGTTGTTAGCCCTCTCCTGACAAGTTCAGACTTTAATAATCGCTTTGCCTTTTCATTCCAATCCAAATTCATTTTGCAAAACTATCTATATTTTTGCATATATGCAAGTATTTTTGCAAATACAGAAAATAAAATGTGTGTAACAGAATAACAGACTACTAATTTACAACCACGGCTATAGACGTAAACAATTTCACTTCGGCAAAAATCATATGGCACAAACACATCATAATTCAAGAATTTTGCATTATTTACCTTTGTATTCAGTTGATGAATGGAATTGTCAAAAAAAACTCACATCTATAGCCAAAACGCTGGTACAACACAATCCCACAAAAACAACTGCCCCTTGCCATAGATTACCCAAAAAAAACTATAACGGGTGTCCTATAACCAATAAAAAAAAATAGTCTTTATAAAAGATCGTGTTGATAAATATCCATTTTTCGTTTCCTGGGATGTAGGGTTTGCGTACAGTTACGGCCAGAGGAGAAGGATAAAATATTCGACATCCACCCTAACGCCGAGGCCGATGCCCAAGACAATTTCATTCAATATGCGGTTGAATTCAAATTTTATAAAATTTATTGGAGTCCCCGATCTTATGCATCACACTACTCCCCCTTCTTCTTATACTCCTCCTGTGCCGCCCTAATCCCGCCCATCAAATTTTTCCGGGCTTTGGTGAATTTCTTTTTCGACATCATTTTTAATTTATGATCTTTAAACTGTCCGCTCATGCTCAGATACAGTTTTTCATCTTTACCGAGGGTTACAATACCTTCCTGCGTTTCAACCATCCGCTTTTTTTTCGATCTAAAAAACAGGTCGCTCAGGCTGACCTCAATGCCGAGGTCCATTTGTTTCTTGTTCAGATCAACTTCCCCAAACATATTTAGGTTGGCGATGTTGTCGTTCATCAGCACATCAGATGTGAATATTTTGTTTTTGTACATAAATGCATTGATGTCGAGTTCACTGACGATCATTTTATCTTTTGCTTTATGCCCAACAAAAAACAGTGCCTTTTCGATAGGAACGATATGGTTAAATTCGGCATGGTGGATTGTGGCATTTACCAACCCCAGGTCACTATCTTTTACAAGTTTATAATCTGTATCAAGATCAAAATAATAATGTGAAGCCCACGAGATTTTGCCGGATGAATTTTCGGAGGTAAAAGCATCTTGCTTAAAATTATCGAACGAAACAAAGAGTTTTTTAATGTCGATACTATCCCCTTTTGAGTAAAAGTATCCCGGAAATAAGTTGGCATGATCTTTATCCACATGCCCGTAAACATCGACCGTTCCTTCTGCAAATTTAAAATTCAACTCTTTGAGGTTAATTTCCTGAGTGTTATAATCGCAAAATAACTTTAAATCCTCCACAGAGGCGTTTTTATAAGATATATGCCGGGCATTAGCATTTAACTTTATATTGATATTATCGGGCAGGCCATTCTGTTTTGATTTAGGGGGCACCTGCTTTTCCGAATTTTTATTATCAGAAATACCAAAGGCTTTCATTGCCAATAAATCATCTACGGCCAAACTATCGATGGAGAGATCAACTTCTCCGCTGTAGCTTATATTATCATTTTGATATTCCGAAATCAATAAATCCATTTTGAGATTACCAAAAGGCAAACCGGCAAAAAAATCATCTATTTTAACCTGCTGCCCGGTGGCATGGATTTGTGTGCTTAAATTTGAAACAACGGCATCGTGGTAAACAATCTCCGAGGACGAAAAAATAACCTTGACGTCCATCTCCTGTGGAAACTGAAAATCCCCTTTTGCAGGATTTGCCTTTTCTTTTTTATCAAATTTATTTAATAAC
Organism: Bacteroidetes bacterium 4572_114; assembly: GCA_002254335.1. GTDB lineage: Bacteria > Bacteroidota > Bacteroidia > Bacteroidales > 4484-276 > 4484-276. Next base: position 5,157 of record NIVA01000051.1, read on the forward strand.
GGCCCAACATCAACCATGTTGAAATGAATATCTGCATCGGCCCAAACGCCGGTAAGCCCAGCCCCGTCAAAAAGCAAACGGCCTGTAGCAACGGTATTGCCGCCCAGTACTTCAACATCAAATTTTTGGACAACCACTTCGGGGCCGTTGATATTGGCATGCAAGTTGAAATTATTAAATTGCCCTTCCTCTATTTTCCCGTTCACAATTTCGAAATCTAAATCAGCATCCAAAAACATTGGGAATTTGAAAGGTTTATCTGGCACATTATCCTGATTGTGTTTTTGTTCAGGGAGTTTAATGTCAAGATTTTGGAATCTCCCGTTAATGGAAGCAACAACAGAATCGACCCCCTGATCGTTGAACAAAACCTTGCCACTTCCATTGACCAGACCATCCTGATAAAGGAAACCCAATGTTTTTACCAGCAACATCTTATTGTCGAGGCGGCTGCTTGCCCTGAGGTTTCTAATGTCCCCAAAATCAGTAATTACCTTTTTGCCATTTATCTCAAAACCCAACGCTATATTTGAAAAAAGAAGTTTGTCCCCGGATTTTTTATCCGGCTTTTTTGCTTCCGGTTTCAGGTTAAGTTTCCTCAGGTCGAGCACATCAAAATTAAGGGCAAAACCGCCCTCCAGGTTTTCTTTGTCTTTAAGGATGTACTCGCCCAGATCGTCAAACTTTCCCTGAAAATGAAATGCGGCTTTGTTGAAGTCCCCAACAAGTGATGTTACCTCAAAGATATGGTTGTTGAGCAGTGAAGTACCTTTGATAAGTTCAAGTTTATAGCCCTTGTCGTGCAAAACGAGTTCCAAATCCTTCACATCTATCGAGCCTTTTGCAAGTTGCTTCCCCTGAAAATGGGCTTTTTTCAATTCGCTGATTTTACCTTCAATCATTAGGTCGGCATCAATAGTCCCGGTAAGGCTAAACTTTTCATTCCCTTTAATCAAATGGCCCATGTCCATCTGTGAAATTAAATGTGCATCCACAAAGGGATCTTTAAGGTTGGTAAGCTTAAACCGTCCGTTAATATAACTTTCGTTTACCGTAACATTAATTGTATCAATCAGCAGTTCAGTGGTTTTAGATGAATGTTCTTTGCCGGTATTGTAGTTCCCTTTAAGCCCTGTAACATTTATTGGGAAGGGGAAATCTTCACCGGTAAATTCAGCATCGGAAATTTCAAAATCCAACTCGGAATATGGCCTGAGGCGGTGGTTTGTAAACCCACTTTGCATATAAATGATTTTTAACTTAGCGTTGGGGCTAACCTGTTTGAAACTAATGCCGGTATGAAATTCAAGCAATTCGAGGGAAGTATCAAAATTGTTTTCACCGTAAATATGCAGATCAATAATTTGCCCGTCATTGTGGGGCTTCATGGTCAGGCGGGGCGTAACTTTTAGGGTGTGGGCCAAAACGTAGCCCTTCACAAGCTCTTTATATTTATTATGCCTGTTATAATTAAAAACTAAATCTTTTCCGGCAACCGGCTGATTGGCAAACAAAAGCCTGTTGTGCGAAATCAGTGAATCGAGCTTGCCAGTTAATGTCCCGGCAAAAATCAAAAGGGAATCATCGGTAGAAAGATTAAATTTGGCATTATCAATCTGTAAATAAGTCCGGTTTCCTTTATATTGATTTCCAAAATAGAATTTACTGTTTTTGATATTGATATCATGCGACCCAATAATAAAGGTTCTATTGCCGCTACCAGTGGTTTTTTTCTTTTTTTTAAGGATGTGTTGCTTATTGCCCAAACTATCAACTTCCATAAATATATTAGCACCGCTGATAAGCAATTTTTCAATTTTCAATTGTTTCCTCCACAGCTTTTTCAAATTTAAAAGCACATCAAGCTTCCCAACCTTTATAACATCAACCTTACCGGTGTGCACCGAAACCCCCTCAATTTGGATGTGGACATCAGGAAAACTTTTAAGGTATGAAAATGAAAAATCTTTAAAGGTTATCTCCCCATTTAATTCGCGGTTTACAATATCAACAAACTCATCGTGTGCCGCCTTTGAGTGGACAAGGGACAAAACAAAAAGGGAAATTGCGGGGATAGCAAACAGTAAAACAATTACAATTGAGAACTTTAGAAGTTTTTTTTTCATTTTGATAATAATGAATGGGTAAATTATTTCTGCCACGAATTTAATGGAAAATTGGAACATCCATGTTTTTTTTATGGTTTTTGCGCTGTACTCTTTTCTTCCTTGACGTTTCCATCCCGAAAGTTTTCGGGACTATGGACGTTGGAAAGTCTTATGGGAATTTCGGTGCCAGTCGCCAGTCCCAAGTCAGCAATCGGCAGTCTTCAAACCTGAAACCCGAAACCAGTCAACAGTCTCCATACAGCAGTCAACAGTCTTAATGATCGAAACCAGAAACCTGAAACTTGCGAAGGAAGGGTGCCGGATGCCGGGTGTCGGGTGAAGGAAGCCAAGCACAACCTAACCTGAAACTTGAAACCCGAAACAAATCACCCGGCATTCTTTGGCTTCTTGGGCAACTCGCTAAAGAAAATAGGGCTACCCGCGTAATGATGGACAAACCGAAGAAAAATTGCCGCTAATGCGCGAATTTATAATTAGTTGATAATTAGTAGTGTCCAATGTTATGCGGGTAGCCGAAAATAGCATAAATGCCATGTTTTTCCATGCTCTCGAGTATTATTTTTATGACCCCTGCGATGGGTATAAAAAGTATCATGCCCGAAACCCCCCAAATCATGCCCCCTATTATGATGGCGATAAAAACTGTAAACGCATTGATTTTTAATTTATCGCCAACTATCCAGGGCCTGATTACATCATCCTGCAAGAAGTTAATTACAAACAGGGCCAGAAAAATAAACAACGGGATAAGCATATTGTCGTTTGTGATGATGGCAAAAATCGAGATAATAACCAGCCCAATAGGGTTTCCTACAAACGGGATTAGGTTTAACAGTGCCAGGAACACGGCAAAAAACAACCCAAATTTTAACCCAAACGCCATTAGGATCAAATAATTCAAAATAGCAGATATCAGGGTAATTAATGCCAGACCATAAATATAGCTCCTGATCAATGTCAGCGATTTGTTAAAACGATCTTCGGCCACCTTTAACCGTGATTTATTGTTTTTGAATTTGTGTGCATAAAAATGTGGGATAAGGTCACGGTAATAGAGCAGAAAAAAGAGATAAAACATAGTGAGGATAATGTCCCAGATGTTCAAGCCAAAGGCAGACACAAAATTAATTATGATATCATTGTGCTTGTTTACCCAATTGCTGATGAATGTTTTATCAATATGATCGGGGATAACTATTCCGGCATCCTTTAATGAAAGGGAGAGGTCATGCAACCGATTGGTCAATTGGTGCACTATTGCAGGGATACCCTTAAAGATATGGCTAAGTTCGACATTCAACCCTGTTAAGGAAGTTGTAACTGGCAAGGCTGATCAACAGTGCCCAGGTAAGCGGCACAAGGAAGGGTTTCCCGACATAAAGCACCACAACGATTAAGATGGCTGCAATAAAGGCGTAGGTGTTTTTGATCAGTGAACTTTCGGTTTGCATTTGATTCATGTTTTAGTGTCGTGTAACGACTTTTGAAATTCATCTTTTGAGTTAGCAGAGGCAAGGGTAATTTTTTTACTTTTGCTAAAAAACAAACCACAATGAAAAAATTACTTTTACTATTACTTGCCACAATTTTAATGGGGGCATGTTCAAACAACGATAACAAAATGAAAGATTACCCTGTTGAACCGGTAGCCTTTACAAACGTAAAATTTACCGACGGTTTCTGGCTCCCGCGGTTAGACACAAACAGAAATGTTACCATCCCTTACGATTTCACAAAATGTGAGGAGACCCACAGGATTGACAATTTTGCAATTGCAAAGTTATAGAAGGCGCGTCATACTCGTTAAATATCCACCCCGACCCACAACTGGAAAAGTATTTGGATGATCTGATTGCAAAAATTGCTGCGGCCCAGGAAGATGACGGCTATTTATATACTTGCCGCACCATAAACCCCGACAGCCTGCCACGGCATACGGGGGAGACAAAATGGTGTCAGTTAAAAGACAGCCACGAACTTTATAATATTGGGCACATGTATGAAGCTGCGGTTGCTTTTTACCAGGCAACGGGCAAGAAAACTTTATTGGATGTGGCAATCAAGAGCGCTGATTTAGTTGATAAAACTTTTGGGCCGGGCAAAGATCAGTTACACGGGGTGCCGGGCCACCAGGAAATTGAAATTGGCCTGGTAAAACTTTACAGGGTCACCGGGGACGAAAAGTACCTGAAACTTGCCAAATATTTCCTGGATCAAAGAGGAAATGCAGATGGCCATAAGCTCTATGTTTATGGTGAAGATGGAAACAACAAAGTTTACACCCAGGACCATAAACCGGTAGTTGAACAATCGGAAGCTATCGGGCACGCTGTTAGGGCAGCATATATGTATTCGGGGATGGCGGATATTGCAGCACTTACCGATGACAAAAATTACAATAATGCGGTGGCTGGATTATGGAATAATGTGGCATCTAAAAAATTATATATCACCGGGGGTATAGGCTCAAAACATGCCGGCGAGGCATTTGGCAATAATTACGATTTACCAAACCTGACCGCTTATAACGAAACCTGTGCAGCTATTGCAAATATGCTATGGAACCAAAGAATGTTTTTATTAAATGGGGAAGCAAAATATATTGATGTTTTGGAACGTACACTTTATAACGGGTTCCTTTCGGGCGTTTCAATTAATGGTGATAGATTTTTCTATCCAAACCCACTTGAATCTGATGGCAGCCACCAACGGAAACCCTGGTTTAGTTGCTCGTGCTGCCCTACAAATGTTGTCCGGTTTTTGCCGTCGTTGCCCGGATATGTTTACGCACATACGGATGACGACCTGTTCGTAAACCTATATGTTGGGAGCGAAGCAAATATTAATATGGATTTCGGGGAAATAAATATATCGCAAACCACCAATTATCCCTGGGATGGAAATGTAAAAATCAATATCGGGCCTGAAACAAAATCAAAATTTACTGTCTCGTTAAGGATCCCCGGATGGGCACAAAACAAACCCGTGCCATCTGATTTGTATCATTATATGAATGAATCGGATGAAGAGACCATTATTAAAATCAATAACCGGGAAACAAAATACGATATCATTAATGGATATGCCAAAATAAACAGGCAATGGGAAAAAGGGGATATTATCGAAATTAATTTTCCCATGCCTGTACGAAAAGTTATTGCAAATAAAAATGTTATTGAGGACAGGAATAAATTCTCTATCGAAAGGGGGCCGATAGTTTACTGTGCCGAATGGGTTGACAATGGCGGGAAAACGCGAAACCTTCTATTAGATAAAAATGCTGAATTCACCTATGAATTTAAAGAAAACCTGATTAATGGTGTTAACGTTTTGAAAGGAAAGTCAAAATCGTTATCCCTAAATAAATCAGGAAATGCTACCATAGTAAAAGACCAAAACTTTGTTGCAATCCCTTATTACGCTTGGGCACACAGGGGAAACGGCGAAATGACAGTTTGGTTCCCATACAAAAAATCGGCGGCCACCCCAACCCTGCCACCAACAATAGCATCCCAAAGCAAAGTATCGGCATCATATATCCACGATCAAATTGCAGCGGTCAACGACCAGATTAACCCTCAAAACTCTAACGATCACGATATTTCAAGATTAACATTTTGGGACCATAAAGGGACAACAGAATGGGTGCAATATGATTTTGACCAGGAAACAACAATTAGTAATATCCATATATATTGGTTCGATGACGGGCCAGATGGGGGTTGCAGGATACCTGAAACATGGAAGGTAACTTATTTGAAAAACGGAAAATGGAAAGAGGTATCTACACATGGCAAATACCCGGTTTTAAAGGATGAATTTACAACCATCGAAATTTCCAATGTAAAAACAAAATCGATGAAGCTGGAAATTAAACTACAGGAAAACTTTTCGGGAGGTATCCTCGAATGGAAACTGGATTGAGGGGGAAAAGTACTTGGAGTCCGTCTTTAAAGTTAACAAAAAACGGATTGATGATTGATGATTAACAATTTTTGATTTGAGAAGTGGTTGAACGTCAGACAAATCAAAAATCATATATCGTTAATCTGAAATCACAAACCATCGACTTTATGGACAGAGAATACTTATAGTGGACTAAAGTACTTGGAGTGAGCTAAAGTACTAAGGGTGGGCTAAAGTTTAACTTGATGGGTGAAGGGAAAAGCCCAAACGGTGCAATAAATATCACGGAATTAGTATTCCATTACCCATAATAAATCCTACCTTTCATATACCGCATAAAAATCCAGGATTTTTGTAAGGACGGCAATTCTGATCTCATCTTTTTCGATTAACAATTCATGTTTGGCACCGTCAACCAAATAAGCTTTTGCATCCTTACCTGATGAGTTTAATTCATCAATGAAATCGTTGTGTGCCGAGGCAGAGACAATCTCTTCATCTCCGGCCGAGAATAGGATAAGCGGGGTTTCAATTTTAGAAATATTATCAGATATTACATCAAATTGTTTGCACGATTTATTTGCCCATTGATATGTTGCCCCTCCCAGCCTTGCTTCAGGCCCTTCTTCAAATACACGGTTCATCCTGTTATATCTGACCTCACTGCCGGTCAGGGTATTTTCATCAAAACTAACAATCCCATCATCATAATTTGTGTGCCCCATAGCGTATTTGGGCTTATCCCCTGTTAATAGGCCAACCATAAAACAGTTTGCAAAACCAAAACCCAGCATGGGAGAAGAAAATGCAGCAGCATTAAAATAACCGGGATAATCTTCTAAAAAAGTTACACCAATAGCGCCGCCCATGGAATGGGCCAGAAGGAAGATGTTTTTATGATTGTGTGGAGTTATAAGATTATCATAGAAATATTTCAAATCATCAACATAATACCGGAATTCGTCAATATATCCCATATCAGCATCCGCAACCATCCGCCCCGAAAAACCCTGCCCCCGGTGATCGTGAATATAAACAGAGTAGCCGTTGTTGAACAGGTCAAATATTACCTCTTTATATTTTACAGCGGCTTCCGTCCGGCCATCCGAAATTACAATTGCACCTTTTTCCGGCTTATCCTGAAGAAAATATTTGTAATAAATTTTTACATCGTCAGCGCCGGTAAAATATCCATCAACACCCAAATTATAAAGGGAGTCGATACTTTGAACATGACCTGCATCCGCCAGTAACGATTCGGTGCTTAAGTTGTATTTGTTCGTGGTTTGCCCCAATTCAGGAAACGGGGTTTGGGAGCATGAAGCTAAAAAAATTACAAATAGTAAAGTGTTCAAATATTTAAAAGTGTTTTTCATTGTCTATGTTCCTCTTCTAATGTAACTTCCAAAAATCCTTATTCTATGTTTCTTACGCGAAACCCATGAATTAAATCCTGTTTTGAAACACCCATTTGTTCAGCAATATACCCTAAAGAACCAATTCCCTTCCTGTAAAATTGGATTGCACGTTTAACCTTATATTCATGAATCCCCATGCGGAATATTTCTTTCAGGGTTAAGTCTTCCTCGGGCACACCTTTTATCCATTCGTGTGGAACTTGAATTGTTATTAGATGTGACGGTAAATTGTATCAGTAGTGGCAGATTGCGTGGCACTTTCCTGTCAAATCAATATGATGTTTGAGCGAGCTACAAACCTTGATATTTAGCACTTTCCCTGCCATTACTTATACAAAATGTTACAGCACGTATTTATTTTCTTTTCGGTTTCCCTTTGGGCTTACTTGATGGTTTGGAAGAAGGTCTTGTTGTAGGTTTGTTCGCAGGTTTGGAAGAAGGTTTAACATTGTATTTATTAGTTGGCACAGAAGACTTATTATCCTTCACACTACTTTTTGTAGCATTTTCCTTAGAATTGGGTATTGACTTTTGATTATTTACCTTATTATTTTTTTCTGCACCAGAAGACGGACTTTTTGAAGCATCATTACGTTTATAGTTCCCTTCATTTTTGTTTTTATTTACTGTATTGGAAGTGTTTCTTGTTCTGCTATAGTTGTTATAGGTATTATTATTAATTACTACAGTATTGCCTCCACGGTGACCCCCATAGTAGTGATTACGATGATGACGATTCCTACCGAAATATATATTAACTGAAATTACTGGGTATGGAGTATAATAAACTGGGTAATAGCCGTAGTAATAGGGTGGATAATAGGGTACGTAAGCAGGTGAATACACATATTGTACAATTGGTTCTGATTCAACAACCACAACGGTAGCAGGTTCGCTTTTAACCACAACAGTGTCAGGGCCAGAGTATGCGGGATTAGCAGTAACAGCTGGGGCTTCAAGTTTGGGCTCTATAACATAATCTTTCCCATATAGTTCTTCATCACCAACCATTTGTATAGTTACTTTCTCATCTTTACCCTTTGTTACTAAAATTACTGCAACGTCCTGAATATCATCATCAAGTATATCAACCTGAAGTACAAAAGCAAAATCATCATCTTCTTTCTGTGTTACAACTTTAATAAAATCAACATTACCATCAAGGTTCAAATCCAGATTGTTAATCCCAGTTTTTTCATCATTTAAAGATGCTTCAAATTCCTCAATAGTTTTTGACCCTTGAAATAAGTCGAGTGTCGCATAAAGGTCTAAATTATCACCAGGCAACCCTAACAATTCTGCATCAGTTTCTGTTTCGGTTATGTCTTGTGCATTCAAGTTAGCAATGGCAATAAGAAATGTAAGCATCAGAAGTCCAATCTTTGTTTTCATTTTCAAGTCCCTTTCATTCATTTTTATTAATTCTAATTCAATTTACAAATATATATCATATTTTTATATGTGTTGTAACTCCAATTTATACGGATAAATCACTGCATTTGCAGAAAAGAAGATTATTGAAAAATGAAAATATCAAACGTACAAAAATAACCACCAACCACAGTTACACAAGCCACCCACTCAATTGTACACCATTATTTACTTCTTCTTCTTCCCGGTTTTAGCATCGTAACCCTTTTGCTTGGCCATATCTTCAAGCCGCTTTTGGAACCCTGATTTCTTTTTGGCAGGTTTCTTTTTATTGAGTTGGATTTGCTTCAGGATTTTATCCTCGTCAATTGCCTGGCGGATCAGAAACATTTGTGCAAACGTAAAGAGGTTGGCCAGAAGGTAATAGTAGCTAAGCCCGGAAGCATAATTGTTAAAAATGCCCAAAAACATTACCGGCATCAGGTACATCATGGTTTTCATGCCCGGCATTTGTGTGCTGGAAGACCCCATCATTTCGCTATTTAACTTGGTGTAAAATATGGTTGACACAGTCATTAACAGGGTGAACAAACTCACGTGGTCGCCATAAAACGGGATATTCCAGGGCAAACTAAGTATGGAATCGTAACTTGAAAGGTCGTGCGCCCAAAGGAACGGTTGCTGCCTCAACTCGATGGACGAAGGAAAAAACCTAAATAGCGCAATAAGTATCGGAAACTGTAACAGCATTGGCACACACCCGGCCATGGGGTTTACGCCGGCCTTTTTATACAGTGCCATGGTAGCCTGCTGCTTTTTCATGGCATCCTCCTTTTTGGAAAATTTCTTTGTTAGCTCATCGATTTCCGGTTTTAGCACCCTCATTTTGGCCGACGATTGATAGGTTTTGTAGGCTATTGGGAACAGCACGATTTTTAGCATGATGGTCAACAACAAAATCACAATCCCATAATTCCATCCATAGCCCCCAAGCCAGTCGAACACGGGGATAACGGCATAAATGTTTATCCAGGCCATCAGGAAAAAACTCCACCCTAAGGGTATCTGCCGTTGCAGTTCGAGGTCGTACTGCTTGAGTGTACGGTATTTATTGGGGCCAAAATACATCCGCATCGGGAAGGTTTGCTGGGGCTTGTTTTCAAATGGCACACCTATTAAAGCTGACATTGTTTTCAGATAGTGCTCATCCGTGATCTGCTCATCCGTATAGGTCTTTAAATCTGCATTCATAAAAGGCTGGTCACCGATTATTGTAGCCAGGAAAAACCTCGTTTTAAACGACAGCCACCTGACATCTGTTTTCAGTGATTCTTCTACGTCCTTGCGCTCCGATAGATAATCAACATCATCCTGGTAATATTTGTAATAAATGGTTGTCTCGTTGCGCTCGTTGTCCAGGCTTTTTTCCTGGCGGCGCATATCCATTTCCCAGGTAAGGTCAAGGAAATTGGTGCCACGGTCAATCACCCTGTCCATACCCACAAGGTTGAGGTCATAATCCATCATATAGTTGTCGCCATACAGTGTATATGCATATTCGATATATCTGTCGGGGTCAATGTCCCCATCGTCCAAATCGGAATAAAGCCTCATCGAAAATGTGAGGGCATTGTTGGCGGAAACTGTGAGGGGGCCGCTTCCTGTCCATTCGCTGCCATTTACATAAGGCCTGAAATAGAGGTCATTTGTGCTAATGGTCCGGTTACTAGAAAAGAAGGTGTAACCAAATTTTACGTCATCATTATTAAACAACACCAACGGGAGCGAATCGTAGCTCTGGTAATCTTTTAGCTCAACATTAATTATCTTCCCGCCTTTGTTTGACAGCCTTACCTTGATCAGGTCGTTTTCCAGTATAAACTCTTTATCCTCGCCAATGCCCGCATTTGAGAAAAGCCCTAACCTGTCGTGTAGTCCTGATGCCTGTGGAATTTGCCCGGTTGAGGTTTCCGGTTCGCCAATTTCTTCCTGTTGTTGTGCACGCTGTTCCATGACAAAAGCCATCGAATCGGCTTTTTGCTGCTGTACCAGAAGCGAGTCGCGCTGATGCTGCATCCTCTCCTGCTCCTCTTTCGAAGGTTGGTTGTAAATTGTGAATCCAATGAAAATTGCAAATATCAGAAAAGTACTTTTTTTTTTGAAATCCGTGTGTTGGCTTTGTAATCGAAATTAGCAACAATTCTGCCATCTGTACAAAACCGGTACATCCATGCAGAAAATTCAGAAAAGCGGAAATAATGTCCGGTTTATTCAACACCATGGCATATCAGGTTTAAAATTTGACAGCTTTTTTGGGTGGCCCGTATTTCATAGCATGCTTCCTGGTCATAGTTTTTTTGTGGTGCAGGGGCAACTATTTTCTTTAAATCAAAGAAACCTGAGGCTTATTTCGAAATGATAATCTTTCGTGTGGAGGCAGATTGCCCGGCAGTAACCCTCAACAAATACAACCCGGGCGGCACATCCCCCACATCAAGAGAAATTTCAGAAGAGCTCTTGCCAGATGATATTTCAACAGATTTAACCCTTTGCCCGGTTTGGTTGAACAATTCAATTTGAAAATCATCGGTCTGCCATGCCGGGTTTATTTCGATGTTGATTTGATTGGTGGCGGGGTTTGGGTAGCAGTGGATGATTTCATTTTCTAAAGGTGCATTTTGCTCCTCGATGCCGGTAACATCTGAATAATAAAAATCCATATTGATGCCACTATGGGTATAAACTGTATCCCCAACCATAATAATGTCGAACCGTGAACCTACTGTGCTTAATACCCAGTCATTTGTTTGCCAGTCCCAATCAAAGGCCGTGGCTTCTACCTTACCAGAAAGAAAGCTGTATTCTGTCTTTCGTTCGTTGCTGTAACTATTTACCCCCCAGGTTTGGTACATCTGACTCAGACAATTAAAATTGACATCGTAAATATTGGTATGCATTCCATAGGTTTCCAATTCACCATTTTCCCAGTATTGATTTAATTGATTTGTAATATGTTCATTACTATCATATATGTAGGTAAGAAGCCATGCATCATGCCACCCATTGTTATGCCAAAAGGTTGTTTTAATGGTTAATATATTTCCAGAACCATCATATGATCTTGTAATTATGTATATGTTCGCCCAGGTAGTATCATCCCAATCCTGAAGTAAAAAAGTTAATTGATTATTGAATAAATCGTAACTGTAAGATTTTAACTCCGAATTTTCCCACACATTATTAACCCAGTACTGATGCAAATCAGTTAACAGATTCCCATTTGAATCATAAGTATAAGTGGCTAGCCATTGATTTTCCCATTGATCATTTACCCAGCGCTTTGATTGGTATGATAGCAGCTTTCCTTCGGGATTGTAATAAAAAGTAATGATCCCATAATTTACCCAACCTTCATTGCTCCATTGTTTTATTTCCCTAACCAGCATTTCCCCTGAAATGCCATACTCATAATTACTGATTGACAAATTTGCCCAGGAGTTATCTTCCCACAATTGTGTTAAGTAGCTAAATTTATTACCATATTCATCATAGGTGAAAGCATATTGGACTTGGTTGAGCCAGTTGCCCTGTGTATAAGTTTGCCATTTTTCGGTAATTAAGTTTCCATATTCATCATAAGCATAAATTCTTTTGATTTCTTCATCCTGCCTGGTAATTATAGCCGAATCAGCCCTAAACCCCTTACTATTATTTGAGTAGTCAAACATGGTTGGTACGAGGTTTCCGCACTCAAATGTTTGCATAAGGGATATTAAAATATCATTAGCATACAAAGAACCTGTGTTGTTTTCTATACATTTATCAGCGTTAAAACTCAAAGTTTTTTGTTGCCCTATTATCACATTGGGAAGGATCAATAATAGACATGCAAGGACTTTTTTATTCATAATTTGGAGGGTATTAATAATCAATTAATTCATCACCTATTTTGAAATAATCACTTTTTGTACAGCTACCGATCTGTCATTGGAAAACTTCAGCAAATACAAACCCGGTGGCACATCATCCACATGCAATGATGTAGTTGAAGCAATAGATGTTATTTCTACAGATTTTACCGCTTGCCCACTTTGGTTGAATAGTTCAATCATAAAATCATCGGTCTGCCATTCTGGATTAATATTGATGTTTATAACATCCGTGACTGGATTGGGGTAACAGTAAATAATTTCGTTTTCTAAAGGTACATCCTGTTCTTCAATTCCGGTAACATCGGTATAGTAAAGGTCCAAAATGTAGGCGTAGTAGGGATCAACATAAGTACCACCAATAGTAATTTGCAATTGGGTATCCTGGATTTGCTCTTTCCAAAGGTTATTGTGCCAATAATAGGCACGGGCATGAACATGCTCATAAAAGAACCCATACTCAACTTTCCGGTGATTTTCCCAGGCACCATCTCCCCAAACCTGCTTAAGCTCCAAATGTTTATCTTCATTTGCATCGTAATAACAACTGATTATATACACATTCTCCCAGGTTTCATTTTCCCATTCCTGATAAAGAAGTGTTAAAGGATTGTTATTATTGTTGTAGGTGCTGTAATAAGCATAGTGTAATTCCAACATATCTTCCACCCAATAATCAGATATTTGTGATAACACATTCCCGCTCTCATCGTAGGTAAACGTTTCAAGTCTAAATTCTTTCCAATTACCATCCATCCACATACTTTCCGATTCCGTTACCATATTCCCGGCCATATCATAGGACCAAGACCGTTTAATGTTGTTCTTCCACTCTCCATCTACCCATGCCTGATCCAGCCATTCCATCATCAATCCGTTCATGTTATTGGTATAGCTCACTAATCTGGTATCTTCCCACAGTTCTGTTTCGAAGTTATAGTGCTGCCATAATTCGTTAATCAAGAAACCATTGTCATCATAGGCACCAAGTATTTGAGTAATAGGAAACCATCCGTTTCCATACAACTCTTCCATTAAGTATGTCAACTCGTCCCCATTGCTATTGTATGTGTAGTTAAACCTGCGGAAGTCATACCAGCTTTCGTCTCCCCATTTTTGATATAACATTTTAAGCAGGTTACCATCTGTGTCGTAATCGTAGGTGTGTGTTCTATGATTTATCCATTCTTCGTTTTCAAGTACTTGAATAGAGTGAGCAAGTAAATTTTGACTGTAGTCATAAGTGAAAATATCCTTAAATATTCCATCTTCATCGGTGTAAAATACAGAGTCAACCTTAACGACTGTTTCGCTGGTTGGCATGGTTGGTACAATTAAATCCAAATCACCTGGCCGAACCTTACCATTGTTTTGATTAGAGATAAAGTACTCCCGAAATCCGATGTCATTGCTGGCGATATTTTTTTTTCGAATGAAATTATTGTGTTCCTGTTGCGCCAACATCGGCCAGGCAGTTAAAAAGATGAGGAAGGAAATGAATAGGTTTTTCATAGTAGAGGATTTTTTGATTTCTTTTGGTTGTTAACTTGGTCCGAATGAATTCTTAGCAAGAACTTCGCTGTAAAGCTAGGGATTTTTTTTAAGCTCGATAATTTCTATTGAAATAGTTGTATTTTATTTTGCGCACCAGGGCGGCACCGGCTTTTAATTTTTCTATGGCATCTTCGGGCGTAAATATTCCGCCTACACCAATTATTGGAAAAGCTTTTCCTGATTTTTCGGCAAGATATCGGATCACTTCGGTAGAGCGGTTTTTTATTGGCTGCCCACTGAGGCCCCCGTTGGCAATTTCATCAATCCTGTGTTTGTCGGTTGTCAATCCATTTCGGGAGACGGTAGTATTGGTGGCAACAACCCCATCTATCTTAGTTTCAGCAACAATTTCAATCACCTCATCCAGCTGTTTTTCATTGAGGTCGGGCGACACTTTAAGTAAAACAGGTTTTGGCTTTGGTTTTCGAAAGTTGATTTTCTGAATTTCATTCAGTATCATTGTGAGGCTTTCCTGATCCTGAAGCTCGTGCAGGTCGGTGATATTCGGACAGCTCACATTTACCACAAAATAATCGACATAATCGAAAAGTTTTTCAAAAACATAGATGTAGTCATCCACTGCTTTTTCGTTGGGGGTGGCTGTGTTTTTACCAATATTCCCTCCGATGATTATGTTGGTTTTACGATTTTTAAGGTTTCTGATGGCAGCATCTACACCAGAATTGTTGAATCCCATGCGGTTAATCAATGCCTTGTCCTTGGGCAGCCTGAACAGCCGTGGCTGTGGGTTGCCTAACTGGCCTTTGGGGGTGATGGTGCCTACTTCGATAAACCCAAACCCCAGATTGGCCAGTTGGTTATACATTTCGGCCTGTTTATCAAAACCTGCTGCTATGCCAACCGGGTTCTTGAATCGTAAACCAAAAACTTCCCGTTCCAAAACCGGATCCTCGACCGCAGTTAGTTTCCTGACAAACCAGGCTTTTCCGGGGATCATAAATAACAACCTCAGGCCTTTTACCACCCAGTGATGAATAGTTTCGGGCGTGAACCTAAAAAGGATTGGCCTGAAGAGGGTTTTGTACATTTATGGTGTTAGGCTTTGTCAGCTTTATTTTCTTCTTCTTCCTTTGAATCTGCTTCACCGGTTTCTTCCTCATCCGTTTCAACTATTTCTTCTGTATCAGGTTCAGTTGCTTCGGAGGTTTCTTCATTACCTTCTTCGGCGGTATCTTCTTCTTTTTCATCCTCGTTAAAATCCAGCAAATCTTTTTCAACCAAAAGGTTATACCACATCACAATTTTTTTGATGTCCGAAGTATAAACCCGGTCCTGGTCGTAATCGGGCAGGATTTCCAGCATGAAGGCCTTTAATTCACTCCCGGAAGATTTATGGTCGATCGCTTTTTTAGCTTCGTATTTTTCATAAATCTTTTTCAAAACTTTTTCCAGCGACACATCATCTTCATTTGTAAATACTATAACCTGTGGTGAAAAGTTTCAAGTTTCCCTCCTTCGCTTCGCTACGGCGGGCAGGTAGGTTTTGGGTTTCAAGTTGCGCCTGGCTTCCTTCACCCGACACCCGGCATCCGGCGCCCGTCCTTTTTTATTCAAAATTTTAATTTAAAAAACTTGCAAAAGAAGATTTAACATGATTAATATAAATGCTATGATTGCGCAATAAGTATTATTGCCACAACGGCCAGAGCGACCCCAATTAAGTTATACCTGCTAAGTTTCTCCCTGAAAACTATATATCCGGTAAGGGTGGATAAAACTACTACCCCAACGTTATAAATCGGTACGAAAAAAGAGACCTGGAAGATATCAAGCCCCTTTAGAAAATAGAGGGTTGAGTACCAGTTTAACAGTCCGAGGATAATTCCGGCCACTACATTTTTAAAGGCAAACATCTCATTTCCCCGATAGGATTTTGCAATTAAAACAAAGATACCGAGTATTAAAGCCACCCCAAAGGCTGTTGCCAGGAAAACTACAAAATCATCGATAATAAAATAATGTTCGGCTACTTTCATCAACGAATCGTTTGCGCCAACAGCAAGGAAAAGGAAAACAGGAAGAAATGCGTATTTGCTGTTGACCCTTACTTTTTTGTCCTTTTTAAATGTGAGGTAAAATGCTGCAAGGCCAGCTGTGATACCGATGATTTTTAAAAGGCCTGCTGTATCGCCAAAAATCAGGAACCCAAGCGAAATGGGTATAACCACCGACATCCTGCTTGAAATAGCTGTAATTGAAACCCCGGCATATTGGGCCGAAAGTGCAAAGAGGTTGAATGCCACAATGAGGGTAGCCCCAACAATTAAAGCGGTATAAAACCATGGTTGCCCGGGTATTTCAATAAATTTAAAATTTCCAGCCTCGCTCAGGAACCCAAAACCAGAAGCTACAATATAGTTGATGGTAATGGCCTGTACAATACTGATTTTAAACCTTTCAAAAACCCGGAAGGTAACAATAATGGCTGTGGAAGTGAATATTGTGAAGATAAGAAAAAACATACTTTTTGTAAATTAATGGCCCATCCACTTGTATGATCCTAAGTCATACGGACCTTTGGCGATTTTACGGTTATGCAACATCATTTTCAGATGGAAAGTTGGCAAATGTAGTTAAACGTATTAAAAGAGGGGAAGATACTGGCCCGTGACGCAGAAGAATTTCTTGATGAGCTTTAATGTTAAAACCATATCCGTTTTTGATAAATCTGACATGGAAAACCTTTCCGAAAAAGATATCCTGGAACTTATAAAGTTGATTCCCTGAAATGTCATTTTTGGCCAAATATTATCCTGTCCATGAGACTCCTATGGAGATGTACTGGTAGAGACAATATTTTACAACACCCCCCTCATTTTCTTCACACAACCAATCACAAATCATCAATCATCAATCATCAATCATAAATCCCTCCCTGCCTAATCTTTTCAATCGACTGAAGGATAACCTCATTGGTGGCCGGGATTTGAAAATCAGGTTCCAACTGGTGATTGCCCACGGCAGATATGGCATCCTTAATGGCCAGCCAAACCGAAAATGCCAGCATTAATGGTGGCTCGCCCACGGCTTTGCTGTTCCTGATAACTTTTGGGTTCGGGACATTTTCGAGCAATTCAACATGAAATTCTTTTGGTATATCCCTCACGCCCGGAATTTTATAAGTGTCGGGCGAGTAATTGAGCAAATTCCCTTTTGCACCCCATTTAATATCTTCGGTGGTGCACCACCCAACGCCCTGTATAAATCCCCCCTCAACCTGGCCAATGTCAATTTGCCGGTTAATCGAATCCCCAACATCCTGCACAATGAATGTTTTTAGTATTTCGTGGTGGCCCGTAAGCGTGTCTAACAAAACCTGCGAAACGGCCATCCCAAACGAAAAATAATGAAAAGGTTTTCCACGTCCTTTTTCGGTGTCGAAATGGATATCCGGGGTTTTGTAAAAACCGGTGGCACTTAAACTTATTTGGTTAAAATAAGCTTCCTCGATTAAATCCTTGAAAGGGATTTTTGAGTTGGGGATATGTGGGTGCAGGATTTGGTTATCCTTAAAAACCGGTTGGGTTTCAGCCACTTTATTTTCATATTTATTAAGTAGATAATCTGTCAGTCGTTTTTTAATTTTTTCGATGGCATTTTTTACGGCCATCCCGTTAAGGTCGCTGCCCGAGGAGGCAGCAGTGGCCGATGTGTTTGGTACTTTTGAAGTATCGGTGGCCCCAATTTTAATGAATTGTTTATCGATGCCTAATTCATGGGATGCAATTTCCAGGATTTTAGTATGTAGGCCCTGGCCCATTTCTGTGCCGCCATGGCTTATCAAAACAGTCCCATCACGGTAAATATTAACCAATGCCCCGGCCTGGTTCAGGAAGGAGGTTGTAAATGAGATGCCAAATTTGACCGGTGTTAGGGCAAGGCCTTTTTTGTAAAATTCATTTGCATTATTAAACTCTTCGGTTTGTTTTCTCAGCTTGTGATATTCTGAGTTTTTCATTAATTTATCAAATAGCAGGTCCAGCCTGTTATCCTCAACAAGTTGGCCGTAATGGGTGATGTTGTTGATATCGTTACCATAAAAATTCAACTTCCTTATTTCGGCAGTATCTTTTTTCAGTTGCCTGGAAATCCTGTCAATAACCGTTTCTATTACTGCCATCCCCTGTGGCCCGCCAAAACCTCTAAATGCCGTATTGGACGGAAGGTTGGTTTTCCAAATTTTACCAACGACACGCAAATTAGGGATGTGGTAAGCATTGTCGATATGAAACATTGCCCGGTCAAGTATTGCCATCGACAGGTCGTTGGCCATCCCACCGTTTGCGTGCAGTTCAACATCCAACGCTGTAATTTTGCCTTCGGAAGTAAAAGCTGCCTGGTATTTTGAAAGGAAGGGGTGTCGCTTGCCTGTGATGATCTGGTCGTCGTCCCTGAAAAGGTGGATTTTTACCGGGCAACCGGTGGCCCTGGCCAATAGTGCCGCCCATGCAGCAACATGGTTGCCCTGGGTCTCTTTGCCGCCAAAAGCCCCGCCCATCCGTTTTACCTCCACATTAACTTCATTCCGGGCGAT
>NIVA01000236.1 GCA_002254335.1 Bacteroidetes bacterium 4572_114
TGGCCCATCATGTTAAATATGTCAAAGCCCAGGGTTGTAGATTCTTTGAGCGTAACGGCAACAGTTGTTGAACTATTGGCAGGGTTAGGGAAGTTTTGTGAAACTTCGAAATCTACATTTGCTACTGCCAGGTCATCATCTATACCAACAATGGTAAAGTCAGCCTCTGTGTAAGCAAAGTCCTGTATATATTTAAAAAGTACTTCAACTCCCGGGTCTTCCGGGTTCATGTCTTCATATACGTAAGGGATGGTGTAAACATCGGCGTTTTGCAATACTTCGTTGCCCATTGCAAAGAAATAAGCCTGCCACATGCCTTCTGAGAATTCAGTTACATTATTAGGTAAATCTTCGAGGTTGTTACTAGTTAACATGTGAGATACAACGTCAATGCCACGTGCCCAGATGTCTGGCTGCAGGTTATCGACAACACCAGGAAGGTCGGTATCTAACCATGATACAAACATTTTGGTCCCGGCAGGGTTACGTGAAATCTGGATACGGTTGTCTTCTGTGAGGTCACCAAATGTTCCGCGGAAAGTTTTCTGACGCCCAAGTTCATAACCAATGAAAGTTTCGGCACCATCATTTGAAGTAATCAGGAAGGCGGCAGTAAACTGATAGCCTGTAATTTCTGATTGTGCAGTAACAATTGAATAGGGGTCGGAACCTGTAATACCACAAATAACGGCAATACATGGGTTGCCATAGGCATCTACGCTCAGGTCGAAATCAAAAGCAGTTGTAAAGGCAATTTCTTCACGATCTGGTATTGGTGGCTCATAAAGTTCTGCCAATTCTTCATCGCTAAGGAAGTTATGTACGCCACCAATTCCATCTTCGCCGGCAATTGCCACGGAGATTGGGTCTGACCAGTTCTCGCCACCATCAGTAGTTTTCCACAAAATCGGGAAGTATGACATACCTGCAGAAGCAGCCACTTCACCATTATCGGCAAGCACGGCCATATAACCTGTTAACCCGTCAGGGGCGAATTCAATTTTTTGCAGTGCCGGGCGGGTGCCGTCTATGGTCGGGCAGTCGATGAGGAATTGCTCCATGTCAAAATCCAGGGTTTCTTCGTTCCATGTACCATGGTTCATTATAGCTGTTCCCATGTATGCTAGTGTACCCGTAGTCCAGTCCTGGTTAAGGTCGGCACACCAGTAATCACCAAGGTTGGTAACGCAGTATCCGTCTGGGATGTACTGATAAAATTCATCATGGGTAGAAAGAAGGTGCCTGATAGTGTCAGTGGGGTCGCCAATTTTTGCACGGCCATAGCTGTAACCGCCCCATGAGTCACCACTGTTGGATTGGTCAAGGTTTGGTGCAAAGTAAGTAAGATATGCATTGTTTGGGTCTGTGTTGCCAACCGGGTTATAAACACCATGGTTGGGATAACGTGCAGCATCGGTGTAATATGTACCACCAGCATTATTGATAGCAACATAAACTTCATTCATGTTGGTCCATGTCATACCGCCATCAAGCGATATATCGTACCCGAGGTCACCTGAGTACCCGCCCGGATCCTGGGCACCGCCCATACGGTGGAAGTTGGTCACCATGTTCAGGTCGTTGTTGGTGTTGACCAGCGACTTTTGGCCACCTGCATAACCATAACCATAAGCATTGGCAGAAGTACCAATTGAGATAATGGATACAAAATCGGTGTTTTTGTAAGTGTGGTTTGGTAACTCCGACTTACTGGCCTGGCCAAGTGAGTACGCATTTGTTGGTTCGAATGCCACCTTGTCGGCAGTAACCGCACTTTTAGTTTCAAGGTTCGGTTTCAGTGAATAATTCTGTGCGATAGCTGTAATACCGAAAACAACAGCTACAAGCAATAGTAATGATTTTTTCATTGTAAAAAAATTGGTTAGTTAGTAAATGTATTAATTAAACTTTAATTCCTGTTTTTTATAAAAGTGCACAAATATACTATTATTTAAAAAAATTGAGGATTTCAAATGCTTTTTTTTTAATAATTAGTATTGTGTTTTCTATATATGAAGCCCACGAAAATATTGGTAATTGTTTTTTATTGTTTGTTTTATTAAGTTAAAGGCTGATTTTCATAAGTTTCCGGCTTCTGGTTTCCTTGTCGTTTCCATCCCGAAAGCCCCCATAGTTATTGGGGCCGGGACTACGGATGTTGGAAAGTCGGATACCGTAAATTTTATGCCGTCAATCAGTCAACAGTCATCAGTGCAAGGGTTTAAATCCCTGACCAAAGGAAAGGGATGGAAACCCTGAATTACCAGGGCCGCCATCCCCTCGTACCTCGGGGATTGCATCCCTTCTACAGAACACACGTCATCTTCTAACTTCTTTTCTCCACATTCGAGCTGCGGCTATCTAAAGGTATGACACCTGCTTTTTGTTGTTTGGCCCCTTCGGTGAACAGTTTCCGGTAGGTGATGTGTTTCTTGCCGAATTTCCCCCCAATGCCGATTCGATGCCATAACGCTGGAATTTAGGGACTACGCCCATAACGGTGATCCTTGCGCGGGTCATGGCCTTTTTCTTTTTGTAGTATAAAAACCTGAGCTTGTTCCAGAGATTGAGTTTCCCGTTAAAATGCTTAAAAATCTGGTTCACATCAGGTATCATTACCAAAAATGCAATGGGTTCGCCCTCATGATAGACAAACCAAATAAGCTCCTCCTCGATGATTGGTTTGGCCTTTTGAAGCCCTGCCCGGATATCTTCCTCATCGAGAGGGGTGAAATGTTGGTGGGAAACCCAGGCCTGGTCGTAAACTTTTTTCAGGTCTTTGATATATTTATCAGCATGGGCAAATTTAAAATGCTCGTACGAGAAACCCGTTTTTTTTGATACCCAGTCGGCAATTTTCCAAAACCTTTCGGGGAATGGTACCGTCAAATCCAGATGGTTGGTCACCTGCTCAAAATATTGGGAAAAGCCATAATCTTCAAAAAAACCTTTGTAATAAGGATGATGATAGTTCATGCCATAGCTGGGGGGCATGGCACCTTCTACCAGCAGCCCCCAAAAAGTATCGTTCTCACCAAAGTTTATCGGGCCGTCCATGGCTTCCATTTTCCTTTGCGACAGCCATTGCCTGCAGGCATCAAACAAAAGGAAAGCTGCTTTTTTGTCATCGATACAATCGAAGAAGCCCATCCCTCCGGTAGGCTGTTCAAAGGCTGTGGCCTTTTTATGGTCAATAAATGCCGCAACCCTTCCAATCGGGTTTCCGTTACTGTCTTCAAGTACCCAACGTATTGCCTCGCCATGGTTGAAATAGGCGTTTTTTATTGAAGAAGTTTGGGGTTTGGAGATTGGCTAAATATTACTTTGTCCCAAGGACTCCAATGGAGATGTGCCGGAGTCAAAAAAATGATTCTCACTCATGAGTTCAACCCACTTCGGGGTTGTTAGGCGCGTATGGCTTTCAATATACCCCCAATAAAATTGGGGGTTATTGATGATTAAACCCTACGGGTTTTTGGCTGTCCGCAGGACAAAATGTAAATAACCCCCAATGCAATTGGGGGTTTTTAACAAACAATCGGTCACCACAACCCCGAAGTGGGTTGAACTTGTTTGGAAGGGATGCAATCCCGCGCCTTTGTGCCACTCAGGGCAAATACCACGGTTTTTGGCGATGACCTTTATGTATCTTACAGGCTGAGGTTTAAACTTTAAGGAAAAATCTTGCGTCTGTACATTCCAGTCATACTCTGCTACCGGGTTGTCCACCCTGCCGGTTTTTGTGAAATTTATTCCATCTGCCGAAACCCAGTATTCTACCCACTCGGGCATAAATATCCAGGCATTGATGTCCTGTAAGAAGCCTGTTGTTAATTTGGTGATGATTTCAGTTTTTCCGAGGTCGATCACGGTTTCCAGGTTTACCTGTTCATAACCTTGCCAGGCCCCTGTCCTAAAATCATTACTGCCCCGTTGATAATCAATAAGTGCTACATCCCCTCCGGCGCTGTATTGGTTGGCATATTTATTTTTTATTGTGATTTTTCGCCCTTTGGGAATTTTAAGGAATTTGGCATCAATTTCAAAACTATCTTCCTGCCCATCCTTTTTGGCAAAAGCAATTAATTTGGTTGATGAGTTAAATTGCAATGGATTATTGTATTCCTGATATTGTACTTTTATGTCCCCTTCAATCCGGTATCTGATTTTTGCATTTTTATCTATGCAATCCAATTCGATTGTTTGTTTATCGAAAAATACTTTTTCACCGGTTTTTACGAAAGGTGCCGGGGTGATGAGGTGTTCTGTAATTTCTGATACGGGGAATTCCCCATCCGAAACACCCCAACTCTTATTCGGGCCAACGCCCATTTCAAATCTCAGCAGGCCGCCTTCCATAATTGTTTGATGGGTGATGAAAGAATTCGGAAAAACCTGTCCGTTTAAGCTGGCAGTTTGGATGTATTTATTTTCATCGGAAACATTTGCAGCTTCAATAATAAATTCTTTTCCATTTTCGAGGTTCAGTGTTACCCTCTCAAAAATAGGGCTGCCAATGGCATAAATGTTTGAGCCAGGTGTTACCGGATAAAATCCCATTGTGCTCAAAACATACCATGCCGACATCTGGCCGCAATCTTCATTGCCACATAATCCATCGGGTTTTGAAGTATATAGTCCATCCATGATTTTCCTCACCACCTCCTGGGTTTTCCAGGGTTGGCCGGCATAATCGTAAAGATAGGCCATGTGGTGGCTGGGTTCGTTGCCGTGGGCATACTGGCCAATCAACCCGGTGATGTCGGACTGGTGCCTGCCCGATGTTTCGGAACTGGCACTGAACAACTGATCCAGGCGTTCAACCATTTTTTCGGGGCTACCCAACAGGTTCATCATGCCTGAAATATCCTGTGGCACAAAAAAGCTGTATTGCCAGGAGCCCCGTTTGGGGATCGTATATATTTTTGTAATACTGTGCCCTTTTTATAAAATGTTGATATTCTTTTTCTCTTCCCAACTCTTTTGCCATGGTTGCAATGCACCAATCATCATAAGCATATTCAAGCGTTTTCGATACTGATTCTGATTCTTCATCCGAAGGGATATACCCTTTTATCTTGTAGCTGTCCAGTCCAAAGTGATCCTGCATGGCACTTTTGATGCAGGCATCCAATGCCTTTTTGGTATCATATTCCCTGATTCCCTTCATGTATGCATCAACAATTACCGGAACTGCGTGGTAGCCAATCATGCAATTGGTTTCGTTGGCCGCCAGTTCCCAAACGGGCAACAAACCGCCCTGATCGTATTGCATCAGCATTGTGTTGATAAAGTGGTTGGTGCTTTGCTGATCAATCAGGGTAAGCAAGGGATGCGCTGCCCTGAAAGTATCCCAAAGTGAAAATACGGTGTATATGTCAAAGCCGTGTGCCTGATGGATTTTCTATCTTTGTCAGGATCATCCACTTCAATTCTCCCCAATTCACTGTTCCATGCTTTGCGAGCATCATTAACTACCTTTTCAAAATCCCAGCCCGGTATTTCCTTTTGCCTGTTGTTTTTGGCCCCTTCAACACTCACCGCCGAAATACCAACTTTAATTAAAATATCCTCATCATCTTTTGTTGAAAACCTGACCCAGGCCTTTATATCTTTTCCTGAAACACGTTTCGGCCCATCCACCGGTTTTCCATCTAATGAAATGCCGTATTCATCAAAAGGTTTTGAAAACTCGGCATTAAAAAACACATACTGGTTATTGGCCCAGCCGTCGGTTTGCCTGAGGCCCTGTATTTCGGTATTGCTTACAAATTCGACCCATAAGTTAAGGATGCGGTCGCTGGTTACGCCCTCGGTGAGATCGATGATGATATTGGCCTGATCGGTTTCAGGAAATTCATACTCATGAAAACCTGTCCGGTT
>NIVA01000052.1 GCA_002254335.1 Bacteroidetes bacterium 4572_114
CACGAATAATAAAATGCAATACTCTGATATTTAATAGTAATAAAACTTTATTGAATTCCCTCCTGAAAAATATTTTGTAATTTTGTAACAAATCGAAAAAACATTTAATTTATAATGAAACTTACAGCAATAATAGAAAAATCAGAAGATGGATGGTATGTCGGGCAAATTGAAGAATTTCCTGCTGCAATATCTCAGGGCAAAACAATTAATGAACTAAAAGCGAATTTGGCTGATGCTTTTAAACTGCTCCTGGAAACAAACAAAGAAAATACAGAAAAGGAATATGTTAATAAAAATGTAATTCGTGAAGATTTATTACTTGTTTGATGAAGCGACAAAAATTAATTAAGCATCTTAATAAGCATAATTGCATATTGTTGCTTGAAGGGGCAAATCATTCCATTTATCAAAACCTGAAAAGTAAGGAGCAATCCGCTGTTGGTAGGCATAATGAGTTGTCTGAATTATTGTGTAATAAAGTATGCAAGCAATTAAAAATTCCACACGTTTCCAAATAACATGGGAAATAGGTTACCTGGTTAGCTGGAATTACAGGCAGTTTGCAAATGTTCACAGGGAAAGGAGGGTAATTTCCGTAAACCTGGAGATAGGCTATTTATCAAATTTTTGAATAGTTACACCTTTTAGGATTAATGGACTATGAAAACTAAAATATCAAAATCGCAGGAAGAAGTTTGGGGTTGGAAGGAAAAATCTTTTAAAGACCTTGAGAAAATAACTGAAAATGAAAGAGTGGGGTATATTGAGGAGAAAACAAGGGATATTATTGAACGTATAAAAAAGAAAAAGAAGGAATTGGTTTAATGAATAATTGCCACAGATTAACACAGAAAGATTTTAATCTGCGCAAATCAGTGGCACAAAAAAATCCCGGTGAACATTCACCGGGATTTTAAATTTTAATCCACTACAGGCATTTTGCATCTGCAAACAAACCAACCCCGCATGTATGGAATTCGTTTATTAAATGTTGGGGTTCACTTCCTGCCAAGTGGTTTTAATTATCAAATTTGCTCATTATCAAATTATCAAATTAGGTTATTTATCATCTTTCACTTCTTCAAAGTCCACATCGGTCACTTCATCATCACCACCGGCTTGCTGGCCCCCCTGTGGCCCTTCCTGCTGGCCTCCGTCTGATCCGGGCTGCCCGCCAGGTTGTTGTTGCTGTTGCTGTGTGGCATTGTACATCTCCTGGCTTGCGGCCTGAAAAACATCGTTCAGTTTTTTAGAGGCTGCATCAATGGCAGGGATGTCCTCTTTTTTGTGTGCTTCCTTCAATTCGGCAAGGGCATCTTCGATAGGCTTTTTCTTGTCGGCCGGAAGTTTATCGCCATATTCCTTCAGCTGTTTTTCGGTTTGGAATATCAACGAATCGGCACCATTCAGCTTGTCGATCCTCTCCTTTGCTTTTTTATCAGAATCGGCGTTGGCCTCGGCTTCTGCCTTCATCCTGTTGATCTCTTCCTCGGTCAGGCCCGAAGATGCCTCGATACGGATACTTTGCGATTTTCCGGTGCCTTTATCCTTTGCCGACACATTAAGAATACCGTTGGCATCAATATCAAAGGTTACTTCAATTTGAGGTACTCCGCGCGGTGCAGGTGGTATCCCGTCGAGATGGAAACGGCCAATGGTCTTGTTGTCTTTTGCCATCGGACGTTCGCCCTGCAATACATGGATCTCGACCGAAGGCTGGTTAGGTGCTGCCGTTGAGAAAACCTCCGACTTTTTGGTCGGTATGGTCGTGTTGGCGGCAATCAGCTTGGTCATAACACTGCCCAGGGTTTCAATCCCTAAAGTAAGCGGGGTAACATCCAGCAAAAGAACGTCTTTTACCTCACCGGTCAAAACCCCACCCTGAATTGCAGCTCCAATTGCCACAACCTCATCAGCGTTTACACCTTTTGACGGCTCTTTGCCAAAGAAATCTTTTACCACTTCCTGTATGGCAGGTATCCTTGTCGATCCGCCCACGAGGATAATATCATCGATGTCGGATGTCTTCATCCCGGCATCGCTCAATGCTTTGCGGCAAGGTTCTATTGTTGCCTTTATCAGACTGTCGGTCAATTGCTCAAATTTTGAACGTGAAAGTTTCCTGACCAGGTGTTGTGGTATTCCGTCAATCGGCATGATATAAGGAAGGTTGATCTCTGTTTCGGTCGAACTCGAAAGCTCAATCTTTGCCTTTTCGGCAGCTTCTTTTAAACGTTGCAGGGCCATCGGGTCCTTCTTCAGGTCGATACCTTGGTCTTTTTTAAACTCCTCTGCCAACCAGTCGATAATCAAGTGGTCGAAATCATCGCCACCCAGGTGGGTATTCCCATTGGTTGATTTAACTTCAAAAACCCCGTCGCCCAATTCAAGGATGGAGATATCGAAAGTTCCGCCACCAAGGTCAAAAACTGCTATTTTAGAATCCTCTTTTTTCTTGTCCAAACCATAAGCCAACGATGCGGCAGTAGGTTCGTTGATAATCCTCTTTACGGCGAGGCCTGCAATTTCGCCCGCTTCTTTGGTGGCCTGGCGTTGTGAGTCGCTAAAATAAGCCGGTACTGTAATTACCGCTTCGGTAACAGATGTCCCTAAATAATCTTCGGCGGTTTTTTTCATCTTTTGCAAAACCATTGCCGAAATTTCCTGTGGCGTATATAAGCGGTCGTTAATTTTAACCCTTGTAGTGCCATTCTCACCAGCCACAACATTGTACGATACACGCCCAATTTCCTTTTGGACCCTGTCGATAGGTTCTCCCATGAAACGTTTGATCGAATAAATAGTGTTGTGTGGATTTGTAATAGCTTGCCTTTTTGCCGGGTCACCTACTTTTCGCTCACTATTATCGGTAAATGCAACAATTGAAGGGGTAGTCCTTCTTCCCTCCGAATTGGGGATTACCACAGGTTCGTTACCTTCCATTACTGCTACGCACGAGTTAGTGGTCCCCAAGTCAATTCCAATTATTTTTCCCATATTAAATATTCCTTTCTATTTTATTTTAATTGTTATAATTTTTCAACTTGTGGCACAACGTTGTCAATCATTATGCCAATCAAAAAGGAATTTATCCGTATCCTATTTCAGATGTGGCGGAAACCTTTGGGAGCTTAATTCCCTTTACCTGTAAAATACTGATTTTTATTCTATTGGGGGAAATACTTACTGTTCAAAAACAGGTTTTATTACACATGTCAATCAATATGCCAAAAAGGCAGTAAGATTAAGTAACGTTATTCTGTCTGCGAATCTCAGGCTATGAGTCACCATTCAATAAATAGGGGCTGGAATCATTGATAGGGGCCTAAACATTAATGAGTTTTGCCAAAAAAACAAATATTTGGGCGAATAGCTGTCGGACAGTTTAGATTAAAAGCCAGACATATAATACTTTAGCTTCTGTGATTAATATAGAAGCTAACTGTCTGACAGCTATTTAGACCTGACTCATTAATAGAAAAAAAAACTGCCCACAATTAATAACGAGATTGTAAGTTTATTGAGAGCTAATAGTTAAACCATTTATAATTTCAACAAAATTGAAATGACCGATAGCTTAAAACAAAAAATCGCAACCGAAAAAGGGCTAATTGCCTATTTTTATAGTGACAGATGTGCACCATGTATCAGTTTACGGCCAAAGGTTTCGCAAATGGTGGGGGGGGGTTTCCCTGGTATGGGACTCGTTTTTATAAATTCGGAAGATCATCCTGAAACCACTGCACACTTTAGCGTGTTTGCCAATCCGGCCATCATTGTTTTTTTTGAAGGAAAGGAGTACAGGCGTTACAGCAAGTACATTTCTATTAATGAGCTTGGTGGCGATATTGAGCGGATCTACACGATGGTTTTTGAATAAACTAAGCGTTATCCACCTTCAAAAATGTACGTCCATAAAGTCGATGATTTTCGGAATTGAAACTCAGATATCTATAAATCCCTACATACACAGTACAATTGTGCAAAAGCAATAGAAAAATTCAATTTCTCAGAATAAACACGGGATATAATAAATAATGCAATAGGAAAAGTTGTATCTTTGTAGGAAAAAAAAGTAATACAATATGATTTATGGTGCCATAAATATTGACCCGGAAATCATGGGTGGAACAGCAGTTTTTACCGGGACCCGGGTTCCCATTCAGGCGTTGTTTGATTACATCGAGACAAACGAAACCCTGGAAGAGTTCCTGGAGAATTTCCCTTCGGTAAGCCGTAACAAGGCGATAGCCGTACTAAAAAAAGCAACAACCAGTATCACTTCTGAAAAATTACTCAATGAAGATCTTATTGGATGAAAAATACCAACCAAACTTAGATTCGATTTCAGTGATGCTTTTCAAATCATAACTGTAAAAGAAATGGGCTGGCTGGGCAAGAAAAATGGAGAGTTGCTGGGATTACTAACATTGAATGGTTTCGGCTGTTTTGTTACCATTGATAAAAACCTAAAATACCAGCAAAATCTCAGTAAGTTTGATATCATTGTGGTCATCCTTAATGGCTTCTGATAATAGACACCAAACCCTGCAACCTTTTGTTGAAAAATTGTTATTGATATTAACCAGTGGCAATTTTGATAATCTAATCGAAATAACAGAATAACAACCACCTTTCTTTTATTGGAATAATAACATGGCTCAAAGCGAAATCACAGAACTGAAAAAAAATATTGTCTATCATTAAAGACATTGTATTACCTTGTAAATCTTACTATTTTAGTGAGTGGATGCAAACCGTACACTCACAATACTTTCTTGTATTGAAAGATTGATTCATTGGTTATATGAATTAATGACATCGGAACAGAAGTCCATTATGATATGGATGTGTTTGATGAGTTGATTTCCAAACTTCTCAATAACAAGTATATAGTAATTGATGAATGATGATTTCTTCTTAATATTGAACAGAGATTACACAGAAAGCTTCGCAAAAAAAGAAGCTAAGAAGCTGTCCAAAATTCTTCCATTAGTTTTAATATGTGTCTTTTTGCTATCTCATCGAAATTTCGTTCCAATAATTGATGGTTAAAAGTGATGGTTTTATCGGATTTCTAACATCTTCACTCTAACCTCTACAATCTACCCGACTAAGCTTCCTCGCAGCACCCACAATCCCCTCAACATCATAACCACATTCACGATAGAGCTCTTCCTGGCTCCCCTGGCCAATAAAACGGTCGGGGATGCCCAGACGGGTTACACTGGCCGAATAACCATTGTCGGCCATAAATTCCAATATTGTCGAACCTAACCCACCATTGATAGTCCCATCTTCGAGGGTGATGATTTTGTTGTGTTTTTTAAAGAGGGTATGTAACGCACCTTCATCCAGGGGTTTAAGAAAACGGGCATTGAAGAGGGCGGCATTTATACCATCTTTTTCAAGTAGTTTACAGGCTTTTTCGGCTTCATTGCCAACATGGCCAATCGAGATAATTGCCAAGTCATCACCTTCCTTTACCATCTGCCCCTCACCAATTTGCATTTCAGCGAATGGCGTTTTCCATTTTTTCATCACCCCTCTCCCTCTTGGGTAGCGTATCGCAAAAGCGCCCTTGTTTGCGAGTTGTGCCGTAAACATCATGTTCCTTAGCTCCTCTTCGTTCATCGGTGCGCAAATTGTAATGTTTGGGATGCTACGAAGGAAGGCAAGGTCGAAAGCACCATGGTGGGTTGCACCGTCTTCGCCAACCAGGCCGGCACGGTCGAGACAAAAAACAACGTTAAGGTTTTGGAGTGCAACATCATGAATGGCCTGGTCGTAGGCGCGTTGCAAAAAGGTGGAGTAAATATTGCAAAAGGGGATGTGCCCCTGGGTAGCCATTCCTGCAGCAAAAGTAACGGCATGTTGCTCGGCAATACCAACATCGAAGGCACGGTGGGGCATTTTGAGCATCATCATATCTAAGGAACTGCCCGTGGGCATTGCAGGTGTAATCCCGATAATCTTTTCGTTTTTTTCGGCAAGTTCAATCATCGTTTGGCCAAACACATCCTGGTATTTGGGCGGGGCCTCCCCATTGGTGTTTTTCTCCTTAATGAGTTTGCCTGTTTTTTTATCGAATGCCCGGGGGGGCGCATGAAATATTGTTGGCTCCTTTTCGGCCTGCGGCAAGCCTTTTCCTTTGGTGGTGATAATATGCAATAATTTCGGGCCGGGAATATTTTTTATGTCGTTGAGCAGTTTGGTAAGCCTCACCACATCGTTGCCATCAACAGGGCCGAAATACCTGAAGTTAAAAGCCTCAAAAAGATTGCTCCGCTTTAGGATGCTGCCCTTTACGGCATTACCAACCTGCTTTACAATTTTACGGGTATTTTTTCCATACTTTGTGCCACCGCCAAGTAAAAACCACATTTTATCTTTGAGCTTGTTATATGCTTTGGAAGTAACGATACCTGCAAGATAGTCTTTAATTGCCCCCACATTTTTATCAATGGCAATTCCGTTGTCGTTTAAAATCACCAGCAGGTTAGGGTCCCCGACCCCGGCATTGTTTAATGCTTCCAGGGCCATCCCCCCGGTCATGGCCCCATCGCCAATTACGGCAATATGGTTCCGCTTGTCGTTATTTTGCATTTTTGCGGCCACTGCCATTCCCAAAGCAGCAGAAATAGATGTAGAGGAGTGGCCTACACCAAAAGCATCATATTCACTTTCACCCATCTTAGGGAAACCACTTATCCCGTTATATTTCCGGTTAAGGTGGAAATTATCACGTCGGCCAGTGAGTATCTTATGCCCGTAGGCCTGGTGGCCAACATCCCAAATCAATTTATCACGGGGCGTATCAAAAACCCAATGCAGGGCAACGGTAAGTTCAACCACACCGAGGTTGGCCCCAAGGTGTCCGGGGTTATTTGAAACTGCATCAATAATGAATTCACGAAGCTCGGTGCATAGCTGTGGCAACCGGCTTTCGTTGAGCTTCTTTAAATCAGTAGGTGAATTGATATGTTCTAATAGGGTTGTGGACATTTTTTTATGCAAATGGTTCAATGATGTAATGCTTCAATGCTTCAATGATGTAATGCTTCAATGCTTCAATGATTTAATGCTTCAATGGTGTAATGCGTTAATGCTTCAATGCTTCAATGGTTCAATGATGAAATGGTTTTGCCTACAATTCGACCATATCTTAAAAAAGTTATTCCCTCCATTCCTCCAACACTCCATTATTCCAACACTCCATTCCCCCATTACTCCAACACTCCATTTCCGCTCCTTTACAACATTCCAAGTTCAAGTTTGGCTTCATCTGAGATTAATTCAGGGTCCCAGGGCGGTTCGAAAGTGAGTTCTACTTTAACCTCTTTAATTCCGTGAACCCCCAAAGCTTTTTCCTTTACTTCCTGCGGGAGGGATTCGGCCACCGGGCAATTGGGCGAGGTAAGTGTCATTAAAATGTGGGCATGGTTATCATCAGAAACATTTACCTCATACACTAAGCCCAGCTCATAAATATTTACCGGTATTTCAGGGTCGAATATTCTTTGAAGTTGTTCGATTATTGCTCCTTTTAATATTTCTTTTGTCATTTTGCTTTGCGTAATTAAGTGGTCATTAAATTGTCATTTGTTGTCATTTTGCTTTGCCGTCATTTATGAGTCCGGTTTAATAAGCCAATTTTTGCCGCTAAACTTGTCCGTCCATACGGACTCCTTTCAGTCGTATGGATGCGCTAATATGTTTTTCTAATTGCCATATAATCATGTGTTTGAAAATGCCAAAATTTCGCTAATTTTCAAAAACTTCGTTTTTGGACCGGACTTATTTATATAATACATAAAATGACCAATAATTACCATCAATGACCATCCTGCCTTCGCTACACTACGGACGGGCAGGCAATGACTTCAAATGACTATCAATGACCATCAAATGACTATCTCATAATTTATTCATGTTTGGTTTTAAATGCCAGGGCATAAAGTTTAATTTGTTTAATCATCGACATTAATCCGTTTGAACGGGTGGGCGACAAATGTTCTTTCAAGCCAATTTTTTCAACAAATCCCATATCTGCCGATAAAATCGCATCAGGCGTTTGTCCTGAGAGCAAACCAATCAACAGGTTCACAATCCCTTTTGTAATCACGGCATCACTGTCAGCAGTGAAATAAATTTTACCATCCAGGTATTCCGCATGTAGCCATACGCTCGACTGACAGCCACTTATCAGATATTGTTTAGTTTTGTATTGAGGTGCGATCAAGGGCAATTCCCTGCCCATGTCAATAATGTAGTTGTACTTATCGAGCCAATCATCAAAATTACCGAACGCATCAATTATTTCTGTTTCCTTTTCTTTTATTGTCATCTTTTATATTTACTATTTATTATTTATTATTTTTTCTTTTATTGTCATCTTTTATATTTACTATTTATTATTTATTATTGAGCCTGGTCTAAAAAGCCATATTTTGCCGCGAAACTTGTCCGTATGGATGCGCTAATAAACTTTTCTAATTTCCTTGTAATCATGTGTTTGAAAATAATAAAATTTCGCGTTTTTAGACCGGACTCATTAATGTCGCTCAGGAGTTGAAACAGGTTCAGGTTCTATACGTCAAACTCTGTCTTTCCATTACTCCACCGCTCCATTATTCCATTATTCCATTCTCTCATCATTTCACAATTCAACTATTTAGGCCAACATATCCCTCGCCGAAACCACTGCGTCAGCCAAACGGTCAATTTCCTCGCGGGTATTGTACATTACCAGCGACATCCTGATGAAACCGGGGACATCATAAAATTTGGTTAAAGGTTGTGTACAAAGATGGCCTGTCCTTATCGCAATGCCGTATTTATCGATGATAACCCCCATATCAAAAGGATGTACCCCATCAAGGATAAATGAAATTACAGCAGTTTTATGTTTCGCCCCCCCAAAAAACCTGACCCCATCAATTGAACTTAATTTTTCGGTGGCATAACCCAATAATTCATCTTCATATAAAAACAGTTGATGTGTGCCAACTTCCCTGAGATATTCAAGTGCCCTCCTCAAACCAAGTACGCCGACAACGTTTGGGGTACCGGCCTCAAACTTAAATGGGAGTTCGTTGTAAGTGGTTTTCTCAAAAGAGACTTGCGCTATCATTTCCCCACCACCTTGATAGGGGGGCAATTTTTCCAATAACCCTTCCTTCCCGTACAATACGCCAATACCCATGGGGCCGTAAACTTTATGGCCCGAAAAACAATAAAAATCGCAATCAAGCTGCCTGACATCCACATCGAGATGTGCAATGGCCTGGGCACCATCAATTAGCACATAAGCACCGGCTTCGTGGGCTTTGTCAATTATCTCCTTAACGGGGTTGATAGTCCCCAAAACATTTGAAACATGCGTTAAAGCAACGAGCCTGGTTTTTTCGTTCAACAATTTACCAAAGGCTTCAATATCAATCTCGCCATTTTCAAGGATGGGGGCCACCTTTAACACAGCCCCCTGGGTTTCGCACATTATCTGCCAGGGGACAATATTTGAATGATGCTCCATGTAGGTGATCAACACCTCATCGCCATGGCTGATGAAATTCCTGCCAAAACTGCTTGCAACTAAATTGATTGATTCGGTGGTGCCACGGGTAAAAATTATTTCGGACGACGACCCGGCATTGATGAAATACCTTACATATTCCCTTGATGCCTCATAAGCTTCGGTGGCCTGTTGGCTAAGAAAATGTACCCCCCTGTGGATATTGCAGTTTTCAAATTCGTAATACCCCTTTATTTTATTGATAACAGCCGTGGGTTTTTGTGTGGTAGCAGCGTTATCAAAATAAACGAGCGGCCTTTTATTGACTTCCCTGCCCAGGATTGGGAAATCTTGTCTTATTCTTTCTACATCAAATTTCACAGTAGGTTTTCCTATCATTAAATTGTCTAATTCAAACGGGGCCGCAATTTACAATTTTTATATTAGTTGGTTTTTTTCACCCTTTTAATTTTTGTTTCTTACTTTTGTGCTGATTACTCCAAACCAAACTACCTGATGAAAACATTTTTTTTGGCCATCCTGTTAATTATCACCTGCGATGCGTTTGCACAGCAGCATCAAATCGACAGCCTTGAGTATGCCCTGCAAAGTGCTGATAAGAAAGATGCCTCCTTAATCCTTAGCCAATTATCGGCACTTTATCAAAACATTGACATAAACAAATCCGTGGGATACGATCTTCAAATCCTTGAGATTGCCAGACAGGACAACAACTTATATAGCGAGTCAACGGCACTTAACAATTTGGCAATCGATCATTATTTCCTGGGCGAGTATGCCAGTGCATTAGATTATTTGGAAAAATCGCTGGAAATACGCGAAAAGTTAAAGGATACGGTTCAAATTGTGAAGACCTTGAACAATTTAGGTGTGATCTCACAGGTTTCGGGCAATTATGACAAGGCCTTGCATTACCTGCAAAAATCACTTGAATTTAAACAAACGTTGGGCGACACCATATCGATAGCAAAAACCCTGAACAATATCGGGGTTATTTACAAGGATGCTTTACAGTATGAAGATGCAAAAGGTTTCCTGGCCCAGGCCCTGGAGTATTATCAAAAACTTGGTGACGAACCAGGTATAGCGGCCGCATATAATAACCTGGGCCAGGTTTACAGTAAACAAAAGTATCAGGACAGTGCACTGGATTACTACCGGAAATCGCTTGTATTAAAAAGAAAAATAGATGACAAAAGGGGGATAGGTAATACCCTGAACAATATCGGCGAAATTTTTTCGAAGAAGAATGAAGTAGATGAAGCAATGAAGTATTTTAATGAAGCCCGACAAATAAGGGAAGATGTTGGCGACAAATTTGGTTTGTCATCCACCCTGAACCACCTGGCCGACCTTTATCGGAAAAATAATGATTTTGAACAGGCAAAAGAATATTATGCACAAAGCCTTGAAATTGCAGTTAAAGAAAACCTACTGGGCATAATGCAAAGAAATTATGACGGGCTTTTCCGTTTGTATGATTCAACATCCATGCCAGACAAAGCGCTGCACTATCATAAATTATTGTCCCTCGTAAAAGACACCATTTACAACCAGGACCTGAAAAAGCAAATTGCCGGCCTCCAGGTAAAATATGCAACCGAAAAAACAGAGAAGGAAAATGAAATATTACGGCACAAAAACAATATCCAGGAATTAAAAATTTCACTCTATCGTGAACGACAGATATTGTTATCAATAGCATTAATCCTGATACTTGTGCTCAGTGCGATAATAATTTTATGGCTAAGGTACCGTAACCATAGAAGGTTAAGCTCAAAGTTGCAACAGCTAAATGCAGAGCTCGAATCAAGGGTAAAAAAACGCACGGGCGAGCTTGAACAAGCCAATGCCACCAAGGATCAATTGTTTTCCATTATTGCCCACGACCTTAAAAGCCCGTTTAACGCCTTGCTGGGATTTGTAGATATTTTAAGCACAGACTACGATACACTTGAACCGGACGAAAAGAAACAGATTATCGGTTATCTTAAAGATTCAACCGAAAATGTTTACAAACTACTTGAAAACCTTTTGGCCTGGACATCATCGCAAAGGGGAAAGATAATCCTTATGCCCACTGAAATAAATGTGAATGAAATAATCAGCCATGTTATGGATACTTCATATTTTCAGGCCGAGCGGAAAAATATACGGCTCCACATAGATACCGGGGCAAATAAAAAAGCATATGCTGACGAAGAAACTGTGAAAATAACCATCAGGAACCTGTTGTCGAATGCTATAAAATTTACACCTGATGGTGGGGGTATTACAATCAACACCCAAATTGTGCTTCAAAATGGCACGGAGGAATTTGTAATAAGTGTTGTAGATAGCGGTGTTGGGATTCCTGCTGCCCAACTGGAAACCCTTTTTACAAGTTCAGGAAAAATAAAAACTAACGGGACCAATAAAGAACCAGGTACCGGACTTGGATTGATGATATGTAAAGAATTTGCCGAATTGAACAATGGCAGGATTTGGGCAGAAAGCGAAGAGGGCAAAGGGAGTACATTTTCTTTTTCGCTTCCAATATCCCGGTAAAATAATAATTGACCCGTCCTGAATTTAGTTCACAGAATTTGTTGCCAAAACTATTTTTTCGCTCTCAATATTTTCTGATTTTTCTCTTTGACTCTGTCCGTACGGACAGGTTACCACCAAAACCTAACAGAGTTCGTAGAACCTGTCAGAGTTGATCAAATTGAAAAAACAATTTTCACACCTTCACCATTAGCACTTCCATTCTTCCATTCTTCCATTTCTCCATTTCTCCATTTCTCCATTTTTCATTCCATCCCTCCATCCCTCCATTACTCCATTACTCCATTTCCCCATTTCCCCATTTCCCCATTCTTCCAACAAACATATCTTTGCCAATAATTTCAAAACCCAATATTAATTTTCACTACAAAATGAAGGAAAAACTTGCTGCCTTTGAACGGTTATTAAATATCATGGACGACTTGAGGGCACTATGCCCCTGGGACAAGGAACAAACACTCGAAAGCCTCCGGTACCTTACCATTGAAGAGACTTATGAACTTTCGGAATCCATCCTGGACAAGGACATGGACGGGATAAAAAAAGAGTTGGGCGACCTGATGCTGCACCTTGTGTTTTATGCGAAAATTGGTTCCGAGACCGGCCATTTCGACATAAAGGATGTTTTGGACGGGATAAGCGAAAAGCTGATACACCGCCACCCGCATATTTATGGTAACGTTAAAGTTAATGGTGCAGAAGATGTAGAAAACAATTGGGAAAAAATTAAACTTGGCGAAAAAGACCGCAAATCGGTATTGGGAGGTGTGCCACTTTCATTGCCTTCGATGGTTAAAGCCTACCGGATGCAACAGAAAGTGAAAGGAGTAGGCTTCGATTGGGAGAGTGCAGATGATGTTTGGAAAAAGGTTATCGAGGAAATTGAAGAGCTAAAAGTTGAAGTGAAAAATGGCGACCCACAAAAAAAAGAAGATGAATTTGGCGACCTGATGTTTTCGCTGATAAACTATGCCAGGTTTATTGATGTAAACCCGGAGGATGCCCTGGAAAAGACCAATAAAAAGTTTGCCAAACGTTTTAAATATATCGAAGAACAAGCAAAAAAAAATGACCGGCCACTAAAGGAGATGACCCTCGAAGAGATGGATGTCTTTTGGAATGAAGCCAAGGGGTTTGAATTAAAATAATTTGAGAATTTGATGATTAAAGCCACTATGTGGGGGTTTTCCCCTCTACAATACCTCAGCCCGCACCGGGTTGTTCTGTTCTTTTGTTTCTCCTTCCTACCTACAATACCCATCTCGACATTTCGCATAGCCGTCAGGCTAAGGTTATACAAATGCCAACTCTTTATAATTCAGATATGTTATGCTTTTTATATAGGACAATAATGTTACCACCAGTCTGAAACATGACACTAAGAAGACATGATAGATTCTCAAAT
>NIVA01000053.1 GCA_002254335.1 Bacteroidetes bacterium 4572_114
GGGAAATAATTTCCTGCAGCCGCTTTGTTTAAATATTGTTTCTGAAGCACCACCTGCCGGTACTGCTGGATTTTCATATTGTTGCCCAAAGCACTGTCCACCGCGGCCCTCAGGCTTAACTGCAAGGTTTGTTGGCCCGACAAATCCCGGGTGGCAAATAATAAAACAAGAATTGAAAATATAATGAGGTGTTTTTTCATCAGTTTTAAATTTGAACCATAAAAGGCATAAAAGGACATATGAGAAAAAAAAGTAACGGCTTAATCATGCTCCTGTGTGTTAAAATTCCTATCATGAGTGTTTCATCATCATGAGTGTTTCATCAGTTTCAAAACCAAATTATAAAAAAATTGTAATTATTTAGCTGCTTATTAACAGCCACACATCTAACTTCCACTGCCTCAAGCCCCCTCTTCCCAATAGCTATCGGGGTCCCCCTTTCCATACGGACTTCATTCGGTCGAAGGGGGAGGGTTCCACCGAACAGGCCGCTGCCGTGGCTTGTGCGAAGGGACTCCCTCCCCATACAGAGGAATGGTTGTGCCATAGGCATCCCTCTGGGAGGGATGGGGCATAATGATTCAGCAAATAACAAAACTGGTCCTTTTGTGCAATGAAAAATAATCACCGGTCAAATTTGGTTAATAAGCTTTCGCAAATATCACCCGCTCTTTACTGGGCTTGCCCGAAAAGACACACTTTCCTTCTTCCTGTGGGTTGTCCACCGGAATTGCACGGATTGTTGCTTTTGTGGCATCTTTTATTTTTTCCTCGGTTTCAGCAGTACCGTCCCAATGGGCATAAACAAAACCACCTTTTTCAACCCTTTCCTTAAAATCATCCCAGGTATCTATCTTAAACGAGTTGTCCTCCCTGAATGCATAAGCTTTTTTATAGAGGTTGTCCTGAATTTGTTCCAGCAAATGTTCCACCTTGTTTTCAATGTCGGTCATTTGATAAGTTTCCTTTTCAAGCGTGTCGCGCCGTGCAAGTTCCACAGTCCCGTTTTCTAAATCCCTGGGGCCAATCGCCAATCTGATAGGTACCCCTTTAAATTCATATTCAGCAAATTTCCATCCAGGTTTATGGGTGTCGCGGTCGTCAAATTTTACTGATATCCCTTTGGCTTTAAGCGCATCCATGATAACATTGGCTTTTTCTGAAACAGCTTCTAACTGTTCCTGTTTTCTGTAAATAGGTACAATAACAACCTGGATAGGTGCCAGGTTTGGTGGCAACACAAGTCCTTTATCATCTGAATGGGCCATAATAAGTGCACCCATCAGGCGGGTCGAAACTCCCCAGGATGTAGCCCAAACATGTTCAAGTTTATTTTCTTTGGTAAGATATTTTACATCAAAAGCCTTTGCAAAGTTCTGGCCCAGGAAATGCGAAGTGCCGGCCTGGAGGGCTTTTCCATCCTGCATCAGGGCTTCAATACAATAAGTGTCAACGGCGCCTGCAAATCTTTCGGCCGGCGATTTTATCCCCCTGATCACAGGAATTGCCATCCATTTTTCGGCAAATTCAGAATATATTTTCAGGATTTTCAATGTCTCTTCCACCGCTTCATCTTTGGTAGCATGAGCGGTATGGCCTTCTTGCCAAAGAAACTCGGTTGTGCGCAGAAAGAGCCGGGTCCTCATTTCCCAACGTACCACATTGGCCCATTGGTTGATAAGGAGTGGCAGGTCGCGGTACGATTGAATCCATTTTCGATAAGTGTCCCAAATAATGGTTTCCGAAGTTGGGCGGACAATCAATTCCTCTTCCAGCTTGGCATCCTCATCCACAACAACACCTTTTCCATCCTCCGAGGTTTTTAGCCTGTAGTGTGTAACTATTGCACACTCCTTTGCAAAGCCTTCCACATGGGCAGCCTCCTTGCTGAAGAATGATTTTGGGATGAACAAAGGGAAGTAAGCATTGGAATGACCGGTGTCTTTAAACATCTTATCAAGGGTAGCCTGCATTTTTTCCCAAATAGCGTATCCATAAGGTTTGATGACCATGCATCCCCTAACTGCCGAGTTTTCAGCAAGATCAGCTTTGATTACCAAGTCGTTGTACCATTGTGCGTAATTTTCTTCACGGGTTGGAAAATCTTTTGCCATAATTGTTTTTGGTATAGTTTTTGGATAATATTGTCCGATTTGAATTGGTGCAAAAATAGATAAATAATTAAACGGGAGATTTTTGACCGGAAGAAATATCAATAAAAATTAACGGAGGTTTTATTATGAGAAAATTAATAATATTAGTAAGTGTAATTTTTGTGTTAGCAGGGTGTAAATCATCTTACGATAGCGCCTCTATGTACGATGATGTTTATTATACGCCAAAATCCAATAAGGGAAAAGAGGTTACTGCGACCCAAACGGATAATAGTTCAGGCTTGGTTTATGGAAACAATGCAAGTACCGAGCGGTTTGAAAATTCAGTTGAACCTCAAAAGGAATATTTAGGTACCGATGAATATTCTGACTACAAATCTTATTATTACACCGAAACCGGCGATACCCTCCCGGCCACTGAAAATACCGGTCAGGATGATTATTATTATGTAGAAGACGGTTACGAAGATTATTACGATTACGAATATGCTTCGCGTATTGACCGTTTCCATAATTCATACGGAAACTTTGGGTATTACGACCCTTGTTATTCAAATGCATACTACACGCCCGGGCTTTCGTTTGGCATGGGTTATGGCATGGGCTGGCCGTCATCTTATTTCTCTGTTGGATTTGGATGGGGATACTCCTATTACAATCCCTGGTATTACGACCCCTGGTATAATCCATATTATGGTGGAAGTTACTGGGCCGGTTACAATAATGGTTACTGGAATGGTTATTACGCAGGTGGTGGTGGATATTATCCTGGTGGTGGAGGGTATTACCCTGGTGAAGGGGGAAACAGTTACTATCCCGGCGATTATTATGGCCCACGCAATTCAAGGGGCAGTAGCTTAAGTGGCGGGGCAGGAAGCAGGGATTCAAGGATTACTGATGGTGGAGACGATCCACAAAACAAAAGTTATTCGGCCGGACGCGAAAGCAGAATGACAGGGGGCACAACAATGGTTGCACCAGATGTAAAAACAACCGGGACAACTGGCAATGAAAGGACATCGAGGGAATATAAACCTGCTGATGCCTCTTCTGTTACCAACTCAGGGACAGAACCACAATCAACTAAACTTGCCAGGCCTGCCAATAAGAACAGCATATCTTCGGGCAGTGGCCAGGTACAGGGCAAGGCTTCACGGAGTGTGGAAGGGACAGAGGCCCAAAAATTGGCTAAGCCTACCCAAAAAACAACCGTATCTAATTTGAACAACCGTAATGCAAGGGCACAGCAAAAGTACTCGTCAAATAAATCAAATTCAACGCCAGCAAACAGCAGGGACAATGGGGTTTCATCAAGGAGTAAAAAGTATGCAAAGCCCTCTTCCAATAGTTTACAAAAAAGCCCCAAGCCAAAAAATTATAGTTCACCTACTTATAACAGGCCACGGTCGGGCAACGAGTATGCCGTCCCAAAGTCAAGAAGTGTTAATGGAAGTTCGCTTTCAGGGGCCAACTCAAGGTCTTCGTCAAATCAGGGGAACTCTAATAAATCACGTTCTTATCAGGCCCCTTCCAGGTCTAACAATAGTTTTTCAAATCCTGGCAGGCAAACTAAAACCTATACAAGCCCCAGCAGGTCAAACAGCTATTCTAAACCGGCAAAGTCAACACGCTCGTATTCATCACCCTCACGATCTTCGGGCAGTTACTCTCCCAGATCATCAGGTAGCAGTTCCAGTGGGAGCAGGTCTTCGGGCAGCAGTTCCGGCAGTGGGAGCAGATCATCCGGCGGGGGAGGTAAAAGGGGCCGGTAAACATTTACCATTCTATTATTTAATAATTTAATACATAATAAAATGAAAAAGATCATTTTAATTGCAGGGGTTATATTCTTTTTCGTGGCCACCATTACCGGCCAAAACGAAGAAGATGCCCTCAGATATTCCACAACAGGGGTTATCGGTACAGCCCGTTATATGGCACTGGGCGGTGCATTTGGCGCATTGGGCGCAGATTTTTCTACCTTAAGTACAAATCCTGCCGGCATTGGGCTTTACAAAAAATCCGAATTTTCAATTTCCCCCTCGTTATATTTTGGGAATACCGAAAGTACTTACAATGGAACATCATTAAATGATGGGAAGAATAATTTTGCCCTCGGAAACGCAGGTATAATAATTTCGGTAGCGCCCATCGACAGGCTCGACAGCAACCCACTGGAAAACTGGCAGGTTGGATTTGGGATTAACAGGTTGAAGGATTTTAACAACAATGTGAAAATTGAAGGGTTGAACAATGATAATTCCATCCTTGATACTTATGTTGAATATGCAACCGGAAAAAACCCTCAAATCCTCAACGATTTCGATACACGCCTGGCATTTGACACATATTTAATTGATACCATTCAAGGCTCCGGCCCCGATTTTCAATACATAAATGCCTATGAATATATTGGGGGTTTTTCAAGTACACTTCAACGGAAATCTATCGAAACCAACGGCTCGATGAATGAATGGGTTTTGTCGGGCGGGATAAATGTTTCAGATAAGTTTTACTTTGGCATTACCTTCGGGTTTCCCTACATCAGGTACAAACAAAAATCGACCTACACCGAAATCAATCAAAACCCTGAAAAGGATATTGAAAAGTTTGACATATACGAAGATCTCGAAACCAAAGGCAGTGGCTTTAACATAAAAGCCGGGGCAATTGTGCGCCTGTTGCCGCAATTAAGGGTTGGCGCTGCATTTCACACACCTACCTGGTACAAAAACATGAAAGATAAATGGAGCACACAAATGAATGCCTATTATGCAAATGGCGATTATTTTGATGCCAGGTCGCCCAACGGCAGTTACGAATACGAACTGCAAACCCCCTGGAAAGCTATTGGAAGCGTTGCATTTATCCTGGGGAGATCAGGGCTTATCAGTGCCGACTTTGAATATATCGATTATACTGCCGCAACATTAAGGGCAGGCGACTATGGGTTTTATGATGAAAACAAAGCCATCGACAACTCATTTGCTTCAGCATATAATGCAAAGGTTGGGGCAGAGGTAAACCTTGGGGTATTTCAGGTAAGGGGAGGCTATGGTTATTACAGCAGTCCGTTTGCTTCGGATATAAACGATGGGGCACGCCAAACTTTTTCCACAGGAATTGGCTATAAGAATAAATTTGTATATACCGACCTGGCTTTTTCATACACACTTTCAAATATGGATTATTATCTGTACGGGACCGAGAATATCAGCGTAAACCCGGTTGACAATAAATATGCAGGGTATAATTTTATGTTTACTTTGGGATATAGGTTTGAGTAGTTTGGAGGGAAAAGTGGAAAGTGGAAAGTGGAAAGGGAAAAGTTGAAAATTGAAAGTGAAAAGTGGAAAGGGAAAAGGGAAAAGTGGAAAGTTGAAAATTGAAAGTGGAAAGTGGAGAGGGAAAAGGGAAAAGTGGAAAGTTGAGAGGGAAAAGTTGAAGAAGGTAGAGGGTGTAAGGTAGAGACAAAAGTTAGAAGTTGGAAGACGGGAATTAGAAGACTGATTACTGATGACTACCGACTGAACACCGATGACTGATTACCGATTACAGATCACCGATGACTGGAGACTGATTCCTTATCCCCCACTCAATAAAATAGGTAATATCCCAAAAAAAAAGGAGCAACAAAATGTCGCTCCTTTTCCCTTTATGCCATTTCGGCTTTCACCGTATTTGCAATTTCATCGTCAACCAAAATCCTCCCGCAATATTCGCATACAATTATTTTTTTATGCATCCTGATGTCGAGTTGGTGCTGAGGGGGGATT
The DNA here is from genome assembly GCA_002254335.1 of Bacteroidetes bacterium 4572_114. Taxonomy (GTDB): domain Bacteria; phylum Bacteroidota; class Bacteroidia; order Bacteroidales; family 4484-276; genus 4484-276. Next base: position 5,891 of record NIVA01000053.1, read on the forward strand.
TTATTAAAACAGCCACCACAAGCATCACGCTCTATTTGGACTACTGCAAGGCCATTTCGGGCATTTTGCCTGATCCTGTTGTAGGCTGTGATAAGGCGCTCCTCTATCATGGTGTGGAATTGCTTAGAATTTTCTATCATCGATTCCTCTTCTTTTTCAGTCTCTTCAACAATATCCGACAGTTCCGATTTCTTGATCCGTAAATCCGATTCACGCTCTTTTAATTTACTTTTCGATTCCTTTATCTCCTCACTCTTTGCCCCTACAATAGCAGTAAATTCCTTGATGCGTTTTTCTGAAAGCTGGATTTCGAGGTTCTGAAATTCAATTTCCTTAGTCAATGAATCGTATTCACGGTTGTTGCGCACATTCATTTGTTGCTCTGCATATTTCTTTATCAGTGCAGTGCTGTCCTTTATCGATTCCTTCTTTTCCTCTATTTGCCTTTTGTGGCTATTGTTCTCCTCCTCAAATTTTTCTATCCGTGTTGCCAATCCAACAATTTCATCTTCAAGATCCTGCACTTCTAAAGGTAATTCGCCCCTGATGATCCTTATTTTGTCTATTTGCGAATCAATTTGTTGTAAGCTATAAAGTACGTGTAGTTTTTTCTCAATAGAAACTTCCAAGCCAACTACCTGTTCTCCGGTAGTTTTGCTTCCTTGTTTTACTTCAGTTTTTTCTGAACTATTTTTTGCCATATTGCGCTGAAATTAAGCTGTTTAATTTATCAAAGATAACTAATTGGGTTCGTATTCGTTTCCGAAATACGGGCGGCAAAGGTAGGACTTTTTTTATTTATGATGTTCATTAATAATTCTTTGCTGAATTGTTCGCTTTCGTAATGCCCAACATCAGCGATAACAATCTTGTTGCCGGCATCAAAAAACTCATGGTATTTCATATCGCCGGTAATAAAAATATCAGCCCCCGCCGCAATGGCATCCTGCACCAGGAAGCTCCCACTACCTCCACAAACAGCCACCTTAGACAATTTTTCATTAATAATTTTGGTGTGCTTTACGCAGCCTGTTTTAAATATTTGTTTTATCCTCAACAAAAAACCCATTGTATTTTCCTCAACTTTCAATTCCCCAATCATGCCGGCACCAACGTTGCCAAATTGGTTTTCTACAGGATAAATATCATAGGCAACCTCTTCGTAGGGGTGGGCCTGGATCAAAGCTGCTATAACTTTGTTTTTCTGATATCCGGGAAAAATGGTCTCTATCCTGACCTCCTTTTCAAAATGAAGTTTTTTCACTTCCCCCACAAAAGGATCGGCACCTTCCATGGCCCTAAAAGTACCTTCACCACTTGTGTTAAAACTACAACTGTCGTAGTTGCCGATATGCCCGGCCCCGGCCCCAAAAACAGCATTTCTAACTTGCAGCGCATGGCCCACCGGACAAAATGTAACGAGTTTTTTTAGCAAATTTTCTTTTGGGGCCAGTATTGAAGTATTTACCAATCCCAGTTTTTTGGCTATCGCGGCATTAACGCCTTGAGCAACATTATCGAGGTTGGTGTGCGCCGCATAAATGGCAATATTATTTTTTATTGAGTTTGTTACCATCCGCTCAACAGGATTTTTATTGTTCAGCTTTTTTATCCCACTGAAAATAAGAGGATGGTGGGCGATTATGAGATTGCATTTTTTTTGGATGGCCTCGGCAATAACCTCCTCTGTAACATCAACAGTAATTAATGCACCGGTTATGGTAGTTTCGGGTTCGCCAATTATAAGCCCTGCATTGTCGTAACCTTCCTGCAAGGCCAGCGGGGCAAACTCTTCAATTTTTGATGTTAGTTCCTTAATGGTCATTTCTGATGTATTATATTTAGTGGTACTAATATTGTTTGTCTTTAAACTATAGCATCTGTTTCCAAAGTGAGAAAGAAACTCAATCCCGCACGTGTGGGACTAAACTCATCCCGACCCCGATAGCTATCGGGGTTCGGGACAAAATAATATCAAATTTTCAAAAGTAAAATGAGTCTGGTCTAAAAAGCCATATTTTGCCGCGAAACTTGTCCGTATGGATGCGCTAATAAACTTTTCTAATTTCTTTGTAATCACGTGTTTGAAAATAATAAAATTTCGCTAATTATCAAAAACTTCGTTTTTAGACCGGACTCTATAATGATTAAAACAAAAACAAAAAAATAATGTCTTATCGCAGAGTTACATAGGGAGCTATCAGCATTATCTGTGGATAGTTTTGGATTTTGGATTTAGTCCCGAAAGCTTTCGGGATGTGTTTCCGTTTTGAAAAATCATCGACTTTATGGACGAACACTAATTCATATTTAGCCAAACAATGAAAAATAATTTAATATTCGAATTTCTCTGCTGCATCCCTTGCGTAAAGGTCGCACATCGTATTTTCAAAATTCCCGGAATGGCCTTTGATCCAGGCCACCTCAATGTATTTTCCTGATGTGAGTTTATCCAGCTGCTTCCATTGGTCGATATTTTTTGCCGGTTCGGCATTGGCAGTCATCCAGTTATTTATGTGCCAGTAAAACATCCATCGGTAAATATCTCATGTATGCCTTTGCTGCCACAATCCAAAATTTTAATTTCCTTCTCACCATTCCTGCGGTCGAGCACAATCACCTTTGTCAAATCATTAAACAAGGCGACCTCCTTGTTGTCCATCAAAATAAATTTTAACCGGAACCCGTGATAAAAAGTATCGAAGTTGATATTCTCGATGTTCAATAATATCAACGGCGCTATCTTTGAAATGGGTGCATAAAGCATTGACCCGTCCCTTGTGTCTTCCTTCAAAATCTTTGCATTGCTATCAATCATATTGAACAGCAAAATGAGCACACTCATGATAATTACACCTTTGAGGAACCCAAAAATAAATCCCAGGAATTTATTAATGAAGCCCAGTGCCGCCAGGGAGGCAACTTTGTCGAGGAGCCTGCCGATTATGGATACTGCAAGTACCACGCCTATAAAAGTAAGGATGAAAGCAATGATAAAAACATACTTGTGGTTAATGTCGAAGTGCTCAAGCAACAGGCCTGCTACCACCTCCGAAAAATAGATGGCAAAATAAATTCCGAGGATCAATGCAGCCAGTGAGGCTATCTCTTTGATCAGGCCTTTTTTGTAACCGGCAAATGCCAGTAAAATAATGGGAAGCGCGAGAATGATGTCGAGGAAGTTCATATTTGAAAATGATTGAATGATTAAATGTTATTTAATGTAGGATGAAATTAAGGATACTTCTTTTTAAACTCTGACAGGTCTTCGACTCTGTCAG
>NIVA01000054.1 GCA_002254335.1 Bacteroidetes bacterium 4572_114
TACATGTGAGGAAAAACAATGTTAAGGCTACTGCCGAAGTAAAGAATGCATGGGAAAATTTAAGGTCGGAGGATTTAGACAAATTGGGATTTCTGGACAACAACAGAGATATCGACCCAATGGTGCTCGCCTTATGGAACCAGGATAGCCCTTACAACGCCATGTGCCCTGCCGATCCAAACGGCCCTGGCGGACATGTTTACGCCGGTTGTGTTGCAACTGCCATGTCGATGATAATGTACCACTGGAGATATCCTACCCAGGGGACCGGTAGCCACAGTTATTATGCACCAGGCTACGGGACACAAACAGCAAATTTTGGCCAAACGAATTATGATTATTACGGAATGGTAAATTCATCCGACAATAAATATAATGAAATGATTGCACTGCTCCAATATCATTGTGGTGTAGCTGTTGACATGCAATATGGCTACGATGGTTCAGGTGCTTATAGCCCGGATGTTGTGCCTGCCATAAAAAACTATTTTGGTTATGCCAGCAATGCACAAATAGTTTACCGTGGAAGCATCGTTACATGGAAGGCCTACCTGAACCAGCAAATGGATTGGTCTCAACCTGTATATTATGCTGGGTGCGACAACACTGGATGTCATGCCTTTGTAGTTGATGGCACACAAGAACAGTCCGATGACACCTATTACCATTTTAATTTTGGTTGGAGCGGATCAATGAATGGTTTTTACCTGGTAACAAATGCCGGTGGATACAACCAGAGCAACTCCATGGTCAGGAATTTTATCCCAGACCCGGACAATTACCCTTATGCCCCACCGGAAGAGCAGGTATTGCTTACCTGGCTCGATGGTACAATTGAAGATTGCAGTGGCCCAAAAGACAATTACCAGGATGATGTAAGTAGTAGCTGGCTGATCAGCCCGCAATCCGAGCAGGATTCAGTTTCATATATCAAAATAGACTTTGAAAGGTTTGCCACAGAATCGGATGGTGATTTCCTGAGGATTTATGATGGCCCGGACACCGGCTCCCCACTGTTGGGTGAATTTTCGGGAAATGAAATCCCTTCCACTGTCATATCAGAAAATAACCAGGTGTTGGTTACCTTCACCACCAATTCCAGTGTAACTGCAAATGGATGGATGCTCACTTACAAAGCTTATCAGCCAAGTTGGTGCAGCGGTATGGCAACCTATAGCGAGCCAACAGGGACTTTCAGTGATGGAAGCGGAAGTTTCTATTATAACAACAACTCGGCATGTATGTTCCGCATAACACCCGAATGGGCAAATGAAACCACGTTATATTTCAATTACTTAGACACTGAAGAAGATTATGACATAATTAAGGTATTTGATTATGACAACCAACAACTTCTGGCTGAGGTTTCGGGCACACAAACCCCTGATCCCATCGTTTCGCCAAGCGGACAGTTTTTTATCACCTTTAATTCAAACAGCTCGATCCGCAGCAATGGTTGGGAAGTTTATTATGAGGTTGGAAATGTTGGGGTTGAGGAAAATAATAGTTTTACAAACTTAAAATTGTATCCTAACCCTGCACAAAACCTTGTAAACTTGTCATTTATAACCGGGGCATCCAAGAACCTTGAAGTAAGCCTAATTACTATGACCGGTATTACTGTTTACAATGATGAAATAACAAATTTTAATGGTGTTTACAGTCAGGCTATTGATGTGTCTGGCTTTGCCAAAGGGGTTTATTTTATCAGGATAAAAAGCGAACAAGGCAACATGGTAAACAAACTTGTGATTGAGTAGATCGTTTTTTTTTTTCATAATATATTTTTTGGGGCCGGGTCGATTGACCCGGCCTTTTTTTTTAAGCATCACTTTGTAAGAAGTAATCTTTTTTTGCAACAAACATGCCTTCAGCATTTTCCTTCTCTCTCTCATTCTCCCATCACCAAATCCTGAAAGCCTTCGATGACGCTATTTAACAGTACGAACAGTATCCTGCCCATGTGTGGCTTCGCTTAACTTTCCACCTCGCCACTCCATTCTTCCATTCCTCCACCTTTCCACTCTTCCATTCCTCCACCTTTCCACTTTTCCATTTTTCCATTCTTCCACTCCTCCACTTTTCCATTCTTCCATCTCCAAAAATGCCGTAACTTTGCAGGAAACAATATCCCCCATCATTATGAAAAAATTACTGCACACAATCGCTTTATCGCTGATAATGGCCAGCCTTTCAATTCCATCGATGTATGCCGGCAAGGTATCGTTATCAAAAATTGAAACTGTTGCTGTCAATTTTTATTGGGAACGGAGCTGCCAATACATCGAATTACAGCCATCCGACCTCAATATCACCGAAACCATTCCTATTTATCTTGATGGCAAATTGGTATATTATGCCGTGAATTTCAAGAAGGGGTTCATCCTGGTTTCCGCCTGGGATGAAGCAACCCCGGTGTTTGCATATTCATTTTCGGGTAATTACAAACAGCCTGACGCCCAAAAAAATGTTATGGCGTGGACCACACAATATGCCCGGCAAATTTTGTTTGCAGTTGAAAACAATGTTTCGGCAACGGAGGAAATTTCAAGTACCTGGAAAAAATATTCAGATCAAAATTTCACTTTAAAGGGTAAAATAAAATTCCGCGATATAGAACCCATGCTCACTTCCACCTGGGACCAGGGGAGATATTACAACCAGATGTGCCCGCCCGATCCGCTTGGGGTTGCCGGGCACTGTGTTACGGGCTGTGTGGCAACCGCCATGGGCCAACTTGCCTATTATTTCAGGCATCCCGAAAACGGTATCGGATCGTACTCTTATTATGATTCTACCTACGGTACCATCTCTGCTGATTTTGGCAACACCACTTATAAATGGGATGAAATGGCAAACTCGTTGCAGGAAACCAACCTGGCCGTAGCTGAACTGATTTCCCACATGGGGGTTTCGGTGGATATGGTTTACGGGCCAAATAGTTCAGGGATGTACAATCACAAAGCTGCTTACTCGCTGAGGACATACTTCAAATACTCGCCCGAAACAGAATATGTTTACCGCGACAGCACAACAATGGATTGGGACAGTTTACTGATAACACACCTCGACAAAGGAATACCAATGTATTATGCCGGATGGTCGGTGCCAAATATCAACGGCCATGCTTTTATTGTGGACGGGTACCAGGGCGATCATTTCTATCACTTCAACTGGGGCTGGGGCGGTTCCTACGATGGCTATTTTTATACCGAAGAACTCTCTCCGGGTGGCAATAACTTTAACCTTGCCCAGGAACTTATCATCAATTGCTTTCCTGATACGGCCAATTACACCTATCCACAATATTGCAGCGGCGAAAAAATACTGACCTCTTTTAATGGTACAATCGTTGACGGTAGCGGCCCTTGCTATAACTATGGCCCAAACAGCGACTGTAGCTGGCTTATCGATCCACAAACAGAAATAGATTCGGTTACAGGCATTACACTTGACTTCCAGCAATTTGACTTTGAAAACGGGTACGATTTTCTAAATATATACGATGGTGGCAGTGAAAATGCACCGCTCATTGCAACGCTAACAGGAAATGAGCTACCGGCAGAAATCACTTCCGCTGGAAATAAACTTTTCCTTATATTCCATTCAGATGACAACAATACAGCGCCCGGCTTTTTTGCCAGCTACTCAACCGAGCGCCCCGAATGGTGTAGCGGGATGACCGTGTTAACCGATCAAACTGCTGAAATATCAGATGGTAGCCAATCATTTTACTATGAAAACAACACACTTTGCATGTGGCAGGTCATTCCACCCGATGCAGGCACAGTTACCCTGAACTTTACAAAATTCCAAACCGAAGAAACCAACGATGTGCTAAAAATATTCGATCTTTCAAACAGCTCATTATTAGCCGAAATATCAGGGATATACAATCCCCAAAACCTTCCAGGGCCGGTAACCTCGCCAAGCGGCAAGATGTTCATAACATTTACCACCAATGGCGATACAAGGGCCGGTGGATGGGAAGCCTGGTATGAAACTGACCTCGTAGATATTTCAGAAACTTTAACCCATCCAAAAATTGAAGTTTACCCCAACCCGGCAAACAAATTGATCAATATTTCAATAAATGGAAACGAAAGATCAGGTTTTCAAATCGAACTCTATAACTACCAGGGACAGTCCGTCCATCATCAAACCACATCAAATTCCAACTTTTTTCAACTGGATATTGCTTCTATCCCTGAAGGAATTTATCTGTTAAAAATTAATGATGGCAAAACGGCAAAGGTTTTCAAAATAGTAATAAAAGGAGAATAGAAATGAAAAAAAACCGGACTGTATTAAAATCTGAACAAGAATACGAAAGTGCATTACAAAGATTAGACGAAATATTTGATGTTGAATCAGGTCTTGATGAGGATAAAGAAGCAGATCTCCTGGTTTTGCTGATTGAAAAATACGAAGAAGATAATTATCCCATTCCCGACCCTGATCCGGTAGAAGCCATAAAATTCATTATGGAACAAAAAAGTTTAAAATACCTTTCGAAGCATTAATAAAAGATTATGAACTTGCGTGTTAATTATATTCTAATATATCTCCACACAAACAGAAAATTCTACACACTATAGCCATTCGTTAAAAAAAGTACCTTTGCAGCCCAGATATGGCTATGATAAAAAATAACACACGCTGATATTACAATGAATTAAGTAAGGAATTCATGTAAAAAAAATTCAATGAAACTATTTCAGGTTGACATAAAGAAATTTAGAGGGTTTCCTAAACTTAAAATAGATGATTTTAAGGATTTGAACCTTATTGTTGGCAAAAACAATTGTGGGAAGACTTCAATTTTGGAGGCTATTTTTCTAACCATTGGTATTTCAAATCCAAATTTGGCAATAAGTATTGATAGGCTTCGAGGGTTATTTCATGATGATAGGGAAGATTTCCAGTTTATCTTTCATAATTTATCTTACTCAAGCAATATTGAAATTGACACGAAATTTATTAATGAAACTCAATATCGAAGACTGATTATTAAACCTACATTTAATAAGGTCAAAGATATTGACATAAAGTCAAATATCCTTGCAAGTAACACTACTTCAACCGATAAAAATATTGACGGGATTGAATTTGATTTTTCAATTAAATCAGCTAAACAATCAAAAGATAAATTCAGAAAGGCAACAATTCAATTTACACCGGATGGTGTTAAAGTACAACAGCCAAATGATTATAACGAATCAATAATTGGGATATTCCTGCAGCCCACAACTTCAGTAATTGATTTATATAAAAGATTAGACAAAATCCTTGTTAAAAAAGCTGAAGATAGATTTATCAGAGCATTACAAAATATAGATAATAATATTATTGGGATTTCTTTAGGCGCCAAGAACATGATTTATTTTGATATTGGGATTGAGAGGTTAGTTCCAATTCAGATAATGGGCGATGGGACAATAAAACTATTATCATATTTAGCAACAATTGCAAATGCTGAAGATGGCATTGTATTAATTGATGAAATTGAAAACGGTTTTCATTTCTCAATATTAAAAAGCGTTTGGGAATCTATTTATGATACTGCAAAACTATACAATGTGCAGGTTTTTGCAACAACCCACTCTTTTGAATGTGCAAAAGCCTTTAATGGCATAAACCCGAATAAACGGAAACAGGAAGATAGCACACGATTGTACCGTATTGAAAGGGAAAATAATCTTTTTAGGGCAATAAAGTATGACCCTGAAGTATTGGAATCATCCTTCGAGAGCAATTGGGAAATCAGATAAAATGGAATCAATTAATAAATCTAAAATTATTGCTGTTGAAGGTTCTGATGAAGTTAACTTCTTCAATGCATTACTTGAAAAATTAAATATTTCAGATATTCAGATCTTGAATTTCGAAGGAAAAACTAAATTTTCATCAAGAATTAAATCCATTGTTAATATTCCTGGTTTCGATAAAGTAAAAATGTTTGCCCTGGTACGCGATGCTGACAATAAACCTCCGAAATCTGCATTCGACAGCATATTATCATCTTTAAAAGCAGCAGGTTTACCGCTACCTTCTGAAATAAATTCTTTCACAAAAACTAAACTTGCCATCGGGATATTCATAATGCCTGGCGATGCAAAGCAAGGTATGTTAGAGGATTTGTGCATTAGGTCGATTGAACAATACCCGATCTATAATTGTATAAATAAATTTTTTGAATGTTGCGATAAGAAACCAAAAAACGAATCAAAGGCCAGGATACTTTGTTATCTTGCCACTAAAAACCCACTTGTAAATAGTCTTGGTTTAGGGGCCGTTAAAGGTCATTGGGATTTCGATTCCGATAATTTTATTGAAATCAAAGGGTTTTTTACCAAAATGCAATAATTTGACATAAACGATATTGTTATAAATTACTAAATATTAAATCTTATGAACTACAAACAATTACTTGTCTTGCTCACAGTTTTTCTTTTCGGTTTTACTGCCCAGTCCGAAATTGTCGATCTGCAAAAAGCCAAACTCGTGGCCAAAAACGCTTTTTTTGAACGGTCATTAAATATTGACCGGGTTGGTTATGATGCCCTTACCATATCAACAACCTGGATTGAAAAACAGGACAATGAAGCCGTTTTTTATATTTTTAATTTCGAAAATGGTGGTTTTATCATTATTGCAGCCGAAGACATCCTCCCTCCTATTTTAGGCTATTCTCTTACAAACGCCTGTTCAAACATCGGATCCGATGCCAATTTCGACAGTTTCATGGCCGGCTATGCAGAACAGGTAATACTTGCAAGGGATAATAATTTTAAGGCTGAAAGAAAAGTTGAAGATCAATGGGACTTTTATACAACAATGGATTTGGCACAATTGGAAGTTATCACCGATGAAATCATTGTACCCCCATTGCTGACATGCCTTTGGAACCAGAACAGCCCGTACAACGTATTAAGCCCTGAAGACCCCATGGGGCCTGGCGGACATGCTTTGGCAGGATGTGTGGCAACAGCAATGTCCATGGTGATGTATTACTGGCGTTACCCGTTGCAAGGCACAGGATCGCACGGATATTACTGGGACCCATACGGCTACATTTCTGCCGATTTTGGGGCGACCGAATATAACTGGGAACAAATGATGGATGAGATGGACCCTGCATATACCGATATTGCACTAATACAGTTTCATTGTGGCGTGGCTGTTGAAATGATGTATGGGGCCAGTGGTTCGGGTGCCTATAGTTGGGATGTGCCACCTGCCATTGAAAACTATTTCAGTTATTCCCAAAGTTCTCAATACAAAAGCAAAGATGACTTTTCGCAGAACGATTGGACAGAACTCCTGAAAAACCAAATCGACGAAAAGCAGCCAATGTATTATTCTGGATTCTCTGAGGGCGGCGGACATGCTTTTGTTTGCGATGGTTACGATGATAGCGATTATTTTCACTTTAACTTTGGCTGGAGCGGAAGTTCAAATGGCTTTTACACTCTATACGAAGTTGGTGGCTTTAACAGTGGCCAGGGCGCTGTAATAAATTTCGTCCCCGGTAACAACTATCCATATTATTATACAGGGCAACAGGTTTTAAATGCCAAATCAGGGAGCTTTGAAGATGGAAGCGGCCCGAAGGAAGATTATCTAACCGACAGCGATATAAGTTGGTTGATCGACCCCCAGGGGCCAGGCGATTCAATCTCTTCAATTACGCTTGGGTTTTCTCGTTTTGAACTGGCAGAAAGTGATGAGGTTACAATTTATGATGGTGAAACAATTGCTGAAAATATCCTTGCCGTTTTTAATGGCACAAATATCCCGGGGCCGGTTACATCATCCGGGAACAAGATGCTCGTTGTGTTTAACAGCAACAGCCCCGAAACAGCCAATGGGTTTCTTGCAAGCTACACCACTGAACGCCCGGTATGGTGTTCGGGGTTGACCCAAATGAACGGGCCAACAGGGGAATTAAGTGACGGCAGCCTGCAATTTGATTATTACAACAGTACCGTTTGCATGTGGCGGATAGAGCCTGATAACATGGATGTTACAACTTTATATTTCACATCCTTCGATACCGAAGCCGGTAACGATGTGGTTAAAGTTTTCGACCTTGAAACCCAGGAGTTATTGGTAGAATATTCAGGGAACTACAATGGAGGCGTCCCCGGCCCGGTAACTTCACCAAGCGGAAGGATGTTTGTAGCATTTTCGACCAACAGTAGTGAAACCCATGCCGGCTGGGGGGCATATTATGTTACATCTATGGTAGGTATTGACGAAGCAAGTAATAATACCGGCCAGATAATGGTTTTTCCAAATCCCGCAACAAACCAGGTAAACATCAATTTGTCGGCTTTCGCTGAGGAAAATAAATTTGTCAGATTAAAATATCCTATTACTTTTGCACCCGTTTAACAGCGAAAAACGTTCTTAACAATAACAAACGGTCCGTTCGTCTAGGGGTTAGGACGCCAGGTTTTCATCC
>NIVA01000055.1 GCA_002254335.1 Bacteroidetes bacterium 4572_114
AAAAAAATGTTAAAACAGATTTTGTAAGGTGAATAGAATAATCTTTTGTAAAAACATTTTATATTTTTGCGCGAATTAATTCAAATAACTAAATAGAATAAATATTATGGCTTTAGAATTCACAGATGCTAATTTTGATGAGCTGGTACTCCAGTCTGACAAGCCCGTTATTGTTGACTTTTGGGCAGTTTGGTGTGGCCCGTGCCGCATGGTTGGCCCAATTGTAGAAGAAATTGGAAAAGATTTTGAAGGAAAAGCAGTAGTGGGAAAAGTTGATGTTGACAACAACCCAGGTACCTCCGCAAAATTCGGGATCAGGAATATCCCAACCATCCTGTTTTTTAAAAATGGGCAAATTGCCGACAAACAAGTTGGTGCAGTCCCAAAACAAGTACTGGTAAAAAAACTTGAGGCACTACTTTAGTTACAGCAACAAACGCATTTTTAAGGCAGTATGCACATCATAGCATACTGCCTTTTGTTTATTTACGTTTATTTTGTATTTTTGTGCAAATAAAAAACCATAGTAAAAATGGAATTCGAAACAATTGACATAAAGAACAAAAAAGGGTTTCAAGCGATTAGGATTCCTGAAAAGCTTAAAATTAATGACAGCAAGGTTTATCTAAAAAAAATTGGAAATTCTTTATACATTATACCTTTTCATAATCCATGGCAGAATCTTTTTGAAAGTCTGGATACATTCACAAATGATTTTATGACTGACAGGAACCAACCTGATAACCAGGAACGCGAATCCATAGACCAATAGATTAATGGAATATATACTTGACACTAACATTTGCATCTACATAATTAAAAGGAAACCTGCTATTGTCCTTGAAAAATTTAAGAAGTTTCCACTTGGGAGTATCGGAATTTCTGCAATAACATTAGCCGAACTACAATTTGGCATTCAGAAAAGCTCAAATCCAGAAAAAAATCTCAACGCTCTAAACCAGTTCATTATTCCTCTTGAGATAATTGACTTTGATTACAATGCAACAATTGAATATGGAATAATAAGAGCAGAATTAGAAAAGAAAGGAACTCCAATTGGATCATTGGACACCCTGATTGGTGCTCATGCAAAAAGTCTTGATTTGACTTTAGTCACAAATAATGAAAAAGAATTTGTAAGAATACTTGGTTTAAGAATTGAAAACTGGACTAAGGACTAAGAAACAAAACTCTAACAGTAGAACAAATTAACATACTATCCCCAGTGGAATATTCAATAGACAAAAACAGGGTACAGCAATTCGGGTCGCTCGAATTTATTGCAAAACGGGTAGTTGAAGGCTTTATCACCGGCCTGCACAAAAGCCCTTTTCATGGTTTTTCGGTTGAGTTTGCCGAGCACCGCCTTTATAATACAGGTGAATCGACCAAGCACATCGACTGGAAACTTTACGGGCGCACCGACAAACTTTTTGTGAAACGCTATGAAGAGGAAACCAACCTGCGCTGCCAAATTGTTATCGACAACTCGTCGTCGATGTATTTTCCTGTAAAAAACAAACCAGGGATTGATGACCCCAACAAGATCACCTTTTCGATTTATGCTGCCGCTGCACTGATGAACCTGTTGAAAAAACAGCGTGATGCCGTAGGGCTTTCACTTTTTTCTGAAAAAGTAGAATTGCATACCAGGGCAAGGTCAACCACAGTACATCAAAAATATTTATACACGGAACTCGAAAAATTACTGGCCCCCATCAGCGTTGATGTACACCGAAAAACCTTTGCCACCGAATCGCTCCACGAAATTTCGGAAAAGATACATAAACGGTCGTTGGTGGTAATTTTCTCGGATATGTTCGAAACCGGTAAAAAACCAGAGGAACTGTTTTCGGCCCTGCAGCACCTCAGGCACAACAAACACGAAGTAGTACTTTTTCATGTGGTGGACCAAGACAGGGAAATCGATTTTAATTTTGACAACAAGCCCTATAAGTTCATCGACATGGAGAGCGGCAAAGAGCTAAAACTGCACCCCAACGAAGTAAAGGAACAATATACCAAATCGGTGCAGGAATTTAAAAAGGAACTTAAACTTCGGTGCGGCCAATACCAGATAGATTTTGTGGAAGCCGACATCAACAAGGGGTTTAAGCAGGTACTCCTGCCTTATCTTTTGAAGAGGGAAAAGCTTTATTAATCCAGACGGACGCACGAAATCCGTTTGATAATTTGGTAATTTGGTAATTTGGTAATTTTGCCATGGGTATCCCTTACTTGTCTGATAACTAAACTTTATAGGTATGAGCCTGATCTAAAAACGAAGTTTTTGAAAATTAGTGGAATTTTATTATTTTCAAATACATGATTACAAGGAAATCAGAAAAGTTTATTAGCGCATTAGCGGCAAAATATGGCTTTTTAGACCGGACTCAGGTATTAATAAAACAAACCTGTTAGTCGTCTAAAACTAAACTCACTTATTCAATTATTTATGAAAATCCTACTTTCTATATTCCTGACATTAAATTTCATTATACCTGCTTTTACACAAGAAGAAATCCCGGCCATCAACCAAAAAATTGTGGAATATGTTAAATCTACCATCGGTACAAAAGTAAACCGTGGCGAATGTTGGGACCTGGCCTACGAAGCACTGTCACGCCACGAATGTATGTGGGATTGGGAATACGAATATGGAGAAAAATACGACCCAAAAAAAGAGGATGTCTATCCCGGCGACCTGATCCAATTTGAAAAGGTATCAGTGAATTACAAAAAAGGTAATATGAGCGTAACCGAAACCATGGGCCATCACACGGCCATTGTTTACCGCATCATCGATCAGGAAAAGAAGATTTTTGAGCTTGCACACCAAAACACCGAATTTTCCGGAAAAAAGGTAGGGCTAAGCGAGTTCAACCTAAACAATGTTACCAAAGGCGAAATTGTATTTTACCACCCTGTGGCGTTGGAATAGGTTTCAAGTTTCGGGTTTCAAGTTGAGCCAAGCTTCTTTCACTTTGCTCTTAGCTCTACTCTCTTTGCGTTTCAGGTTGAGCCTGGCTTTCTTCACCCGACACCCGGCATCCGACACCCGTCCTTCGCAGGTTTCAAGTTTCAGGTTTATCTCCCATTCCCCCTGCCTTACTTCTCATACACCCTAAATTCCCAAGGGCCGAGCTGTAATTCATGGCCTTCAATAAAAGTAACTTTTTCTTTATCGAAGATATTGGAATACGTTCCGATGTAATCATTTCCAAGCAGTGTGATGTCTTGCTTTGTCCCGGTTAGGTTGAGGATCACAAAAATTGCGTCACCCTCTTTTTGCCTGGTAAATAAAAATACTGCTTCATCATTATTGGTTTCAACACGTTTTAGCCCACCGCCAAAATCGCCGTTCCAAAGTGCTTTATTGGCTTTTTTTGTATTTAAAAGTATCCTGTAAAAATCTTGCAAAGGATAATCGGCCCACTCGACAATATCTTTTTCAAAAAAATCGAGCCGTTTATCCAACCCCGATTCCTGTCCGGTGTATATCAACGGCATGCCCGGTACGGTTGCCATCAAAACAGCAAATGTTTTATATCCAGCCCCATATCTTTCGTGTACCGTTCCGTTCCATGAATTTTCGTCGTGGTTGCTGGTGAAATTCATTTTATATGCCCCTTTCGGGAAGTGTGTTTTGAGGTTATTAAAATACCTCTCCAGAGCATTTGCAGTGGTATCTCCACGGGCTATAAGGTTGCTGATATGGTGCAGGCCCCAGCCATAATCCATGTCAAAGGCATCTATCAACAATTCATCTTCTTCCGATTCGGCAAGCATAAATACAGGCTTAATTTTATCCAGTTCTATCCGGGCCTCATCCCAAAAATCGGTGGGGACCATACCGGCGACATCGCAACGGAAACCATCTATGTTGGCCTCAACAAGCCAATATTTCATGGCCTTGATCATTGCCCTTCTTAAATCCTGGTTGTCATAATCCAGTTGTACCACATCAGACCAGTCGAAAGGCGAATACATCTTTCCGTCCGGGCCTTTATCATACCACTCAGGATGTTGTGTTACCCATGCATGGTCCCAGGCCGAATGGTTGGCCACCCAATCTATAATCACTTTCATACCGAGGATATGTGCAAGTTCCACCATTTTTGTAAATTCATCAATATATCCAAACTCGTGGCTTACCGCCTCGTAATCCTGCACCGAGTAATAACTGCCAAGTGTGCCTTTCCTGTTTTTCTTGCCAATGGGATGTATCGGCATGAACCAAAGGATGTCCACGCCCATGTTCCTAAGCCGTGGCATCTGTTTCATAAACGCAAGAATGGTCCCTTCGTTGGTAAACTGACGTAAGTTGACCTCGTATATAGTTGCATTTTTCGACCATTCGGGATGCTTGACCTTGCTAACAAGGTTATTGCTTTTTTTTGTTTGCCCGTTTTTTTCCTGATCATCAGATGTGTTGACGCACCCAACAAACAGGATTGCAAGGGCGACAATTGTAAAAATTAATTTTTTCATAAAATGGATGTAATTTATGTTTATGATTTGGTTGGCAAAAGTATGAAAACTTAGGGGAAAATTGCCATGAATTAGCAAATGTGTGGGGACATGTTGCCGTTAGGGTGCGGATTTTTTGAAGAAGATTGAAACTATCCTAATTTAAATTTAATTTGCAACAAAATTTACTGGCGGGGCACCGATGGCGGGAAAATCCTGAAAGTGGACGGCACTTCCGGGTTTAATGCTTTGCATACAGCAATACAGGTTACGGATAGGACATATCGCAATATCGAAAAATATTCCTATTTCTGGACATCATCAACTCAAATGGATAATGCCTGGAGAAGGACCCTTGAAGTTAATCATCACGATATTTACAGGGGCTATGTAAATACTAAATATGGTTTTTCGGTGAGGTGCATTAGTGATTAATAAATATTATCTACTTTTGCAACTAATATATAGTTACAATCGTTAAATGAGCAGTATTGAACAGTTAATAGAAAAATTACTCACAAAGCCAAGAGATTTTACCTGGAACGAATTAGGGAAATTATTAAAGTCTTATGGCTATGAAGAATTGAAATCAGGAAAAACTGCCAGATCAAGAAGAGCATTTGTAAATAATTTTAGCAATCACGTTATCAGATTACACAAACCCCATCCTGGCAGCATTTTAAAGAAGTATCAAGTCGATCGCATTATTGATGAATTAAAAAAAGAAGAACTCCTATGAAAGACATATTGAAATACAAAGACTTCACCGGGACAGTACAATTCAATGCAGATGATGAAGTATTTCACGGAAAAATAGCAGGCATTGATGATCTTGTGACATTTGAAGGGGTTAGCGTAGAAGAATTAAAAAATTCCTTTCGTGAAGCAGTAGAAGATTATATTGAAATTTGCAAGTCAATTGGAAAATCACCACATAAGTTCTATAAGGGATCTTTTAATGTTCGTGTAAAACCCGTTATCCATAAAAAAGCAGTTCTAAAATCAATAGAACTGGGGTTATCATTAAATCAATTCGTTGAACAAGCAATCCAATACAAATTAATTGGCCAAAACGGGAATTAAGATATTTGTAAAAAAAATCCCACTATCCACTGGCTTTATAAACTAAAAAATCGGACTTTTGCGGTTACAATTAATACTATAATTTAAGTATCAAGAAATGACAAAAATAACTGAGACCAATAACCTGGCGGGCAAAGATAATAAATTGTCGCAGAAACATCTGTACGAATTATATGAACAGATGTTTGGCGAGGTTGGCACTGTAAATGTCCTGCAAAAAACTTCTGAAGTAGTCAGTCAGCAGAGCGCTCTTTTGTGATACCTGATGCTTATGGAGACCTTAGATATTTAGATCCGGGGATTAAATTCGACAAGTCGTGGGATGAGGTGAATAAGTTTCGCACCCGTGATGTTATTTGCATACCAGCAATATTTAAAGGGGAAGTTATGGGTGTTGTCCAGGCCATTAACAGTAACGGCGACCCTTTTCATGAATCAGATATCCCCCCATTAGAAAACATTTCCCGATTTATTGCTTATGCCCTATACCATGCACGGTTGTACGATGAACTGGCAACTTTGAAAGGCCTTGAAAAAGAAAAAGCAGAATTCATGCGGGTTTTGGTACATGAGCTAAGATCGCCGGTAGCTACCGCAAAAATGTTGGTATCTACTATACTTTTTACAATGAAAGAGGATCCTCAAATAACCCCTTCCCTTACCAAGATAGGAAATAGGATGGATCAACTACTGATACTTGTCGAAGATATCCTTCATATGTCAAGGATCAAATCGGGAAACCCTTTAGGTGAAATAAGTGTATTTGATCTTGTTGCTGAAACAAATAGCACATTTGAAAAGTATCTTGAAGAGGCCGGGGCAAAAGGATTGGATATGAAAATAAAATTGCCGGACCGCCCTGTAAAGGTCCGTATTGATATACATGGATATCGGTTGATATTGTCCAATCTTATATCTAATGGGGTTAAATATACATCCACCGGATCGGTCATTGTTTCTTTAAAGCAAAATAATGAGTGGGCTATTCTAAAAATAAAAGATACCGGAATGGGCATCCCGAAAAATGATATACCAAATTTGTTTACAGAATTCTTCCGGGCCACAAATGCACGTAAAAGTCAAATAATAGGTACAGGTGTTGGATTGGCAGGGGTTAAAGAACTGGTAACCCGTTTTGGTGGGATAATGGAATTAAATACAGAAGAAGATAAGGGATCCGAGTTTATAATACGCCTGCCACTATCCTGAAAACAGGATAATTTGAAATAGGCCAAATTTATCCATACGGTTTTCTTTGGAATTAACCATAATTATATGGATATTTGCAGCAAATTAACATGCTTAATCTAAATTCATCAAATAATCACAAATAATTCACCTTTTAAAAAGTACAACAATGGACAGAAAAAAAATTTTAATCGTAGATGATGAAGCCGATGTCATCAGTGCAATGAGTGCCATCCTCGAAAATCAGGGATATAATGTAATTACTGCTACCAGTAAGGATGAAGCCCTGAAATTAGCCAAAGCTGCTGTGCCGGATTTGGCCGTTCTTGATGTTATGATGACCACCCACTATGAAGGTTTTGAAATAGCTGAAGAGCTGGTCAATGATCCGTATTGTAAAGACATACCAATACTGATGCACACATCCATTGAAGTTCTTTCAACAAGTGAATCAAGCGTAAGGGAGATGGCCAGGGAATTCAGACAAGACCCTAAATACAGGGAATTACAGGTTATTTTAGTTAAAGACACTGTTTCAGGTAAAGCCGGGATTGATTACAGGACCGAGGATGGGAAATCTGTTTGGATACCTGTTAGCGGTTTCCTGAGAAAGCCAGTGGATCCAGCGAAATTATTACAAGAAATCAAATCGTTGCTTTAGTAAATTGGATTGTGCCTCGAAGAAACCGTGTTCTCCCTCTGCATTTTTACGTTTGTTACTATTTTTCAGGGCAGATAATTGGCCAAAACAGTAATTATAATGATCACTAAAAAAACCTCCTCCAAAATTTATTGAAGGAGGTTTTTAATTTGAATATTAACTGTCTGACAGTTCAATCAATCATTTACAAAAACCAGTTTATCACCCTGTGCGTCCAGTACAATTCCCCGATCTGTTTTTCTGACAGAGGCCTGAACATGATGATCTCATCAACCCGGTTCAGGAACTCAGGGCGTATCGTTCGTTTAAGCAGATCAAAAACTTCCTTGCGTGTATCTTCAAATTTCTTTGCGTCATCTGCGCCATTCTGGGCGCCAATCTTATCCTGGATAATGTGCGAACCAATATTTGAGGTCATGATGATGATGGTATTCTTAAAATCCACTACCCTGCCCTTGTTATCGGTCAGGCGGCCATCGTCCAACACTTGCAAAAGAATATTGAAAACATCGTGATGTGCCTTTTCGATCTCATCTAACAAAACTACTGAATAGGGTTTTCTACGGACTGCTTCGGAAAGCTGGCCGCTTTCATCGTAGCCCACATATCCCGGAGGGGCCCCGATTAGTCGCGAAACAGTATGCCGTTCCTGATATTCCGACATATCAATGCGCACCATCGAATTCTCATCATTAAAAAGGAATTCGGCCAAAGCCTTTGCCAGTTCAGTTTTCCCTACCCCGGTGGTGCCCAGAAATATAAATGAACCTATTGGCCTTTTAGCATCCTGAAGCCCTGCCCTGCTCCGCCTAATGGCATCAGCTACAGCAGTTATGGCCTCATCCTGGCCAACAACGCGATGATGTATCTTATCCTCTAACAACAAGAGTTTCTCGCGCTCGCTTTGCAGCATCCTGCTTATAGGGATACCGGTCCACCGCGAAACGATTTCGGCAATGCCCTCTGCATCCACCACCTCATTTATCATCGGGCTGTCGCCCTGGATGTCGGTAAGTTTGGCCTTGAGCTTTTCAAGGGCATCTTCAGTTTGTTTAATCTTTCCATACCTGATCTCGGCAACTTTGCCAAAATCGCCATCACGTTCGGCCTGGTCGGCCTCAAGTCTTAGATCTTCAATTTCCTTCTTCCTCACCTGAATCCCTTCAACCACCTCTTTTTCGGCCAACCATTTAGATTTCATGTGATTGCGCTTCTCTGAAAGGTTTCCGATCTGTTCCCTTAAAACAGAAAGTTTTTCCTTGTCTTTTTCCCGCTTTATGGCTTCGCGTTCAATCTCAAGGTGTTTGATCCTGCGTTCTATCTCATCTAATTCTTCGGGCAGTGAATTGATCTCCAGCCTGAGCTTGGCCGCGGCCTCATCAATAAGGTCGATGGCCTTATCGGGCAGGAACCTGTCGGTAATATATCTTTGCGAAAGTCCCACCGCCGAAATAATTGCTTCATCTTTTATCCTTACATGGTGGTGGGTTTCGTAGCGTTCCTTCAACCCACGTAAAATAGAAATGGCATCTAAGGTGTCGGGCTCGTTTACCATTACAATCTGAAACCGTCGTTCGAGGGCCTTGTCCTTCTCAAAATATTTTTGGTACTCTTTAAGTGTGGTGGCCCCTATGGCACGTAACTCGCCACGTGCAAGGGCCGGCTTTAAAATATTGGCGGCATCCATGGCGCCCTCACTGGCCCCTGCCCCCACCAAAGTGTGTATCTCGTCAATAAACATGATCACCTCACCATCGCTGCCCGACACTTCTTTTATCACAGATTTCAACCGTTCCTCAAATTCGCCTTTAAATTTTGCGCCTGCAATAAGTGCGCCCATATCCAGCGAAAATATTTGCTTTGATTTTAGGTTTTCGGGCACGTCACCATTGATTATCCTATGGGCAATGCCCTCGGCAATAGCAGTTTTTCCAACTCCCGGCTCACCAATAAGGATCGGGTTGTTTTTTGTCCTCCTCGATAAAATCTGTAAAATCCGCCTGATCTCCTCGTCCCTGCCGATTACCGGGTCAAGCTTTCCGCCGGCAGCCAATTCGTTCAGGTTTTTTGCGTATCGGTTCAACGCATTGTACGTATCCTCGGCAGTTTTGCTTTTTACACTTGAACCCTTCCGCAGCATTTTTATGGCTTCCAAAAGATTTTTCCGGCTGACACCAAATTCGTTGAGCAGCCTGGATGTTTTATCCTTAACTGATAGCAATCCCAGCAAAATGTGCTCGATTGATACAAATTCATCCTTAAATTCCTTGAGGTACGACAAAGCTTTTTGCAAAGCTGTGTTTGAATCCGCCGACAGATAAACCTGGCCACCAGAGACCTTTGGGTAAGTTTTTAACAGCGTCTCCAATCCAGCATTGAGGGCGTTTACATCCACATCCATTTTCTTCAATAGAAATGGGATCACATTTTCATCGCTCGAAATAATACCTTTAAGGATATGTGCAGTTTCAATTTGTGGGTTTTGATGACCGCCGGCAATATCCTGTGCATTTTGTATGGCCTCCTGGGCCTTAATTGTGAAATTATTAAAATTCATATTATTTTCTCCTTTTAATTCTAATTTTTTAATGAGTCCGGTCTAAAAAGCCATATTTAGCCGCGAATGCGCTAATAAGTTTTTCTAATTACCATATAATCAAGTGTTTGAAAATATTTAATTTCGCTAATTTTTAAAAACTTCGTTTTTAGACCGGACTCTTTAATCAAATCCTTGCGTCCCAATCAATAAGCCTGCCATCACAAAGTTGCCTCAAAAACATGAAATTTTGACAGCTAACTCATTCATTGTTAGTGCCTTTTTGTCATTACAAATTTCGAAATATTATTAATGTATTAACAATGAGAAAATTGCAATTCCACCTAACCTGAAATATTTTCAGTAGAAAACAATAAAATAAACAACTTTGCATTTTCAAGATAACCATTTTAAACTCATAAATAATATTTATTCAGCTGATCCTGAAATTAAATGGTTTCTATTTTCCTTAAAGTTCTTTTAATCATTTACTTCACGTCATCCGTTGCCACACATATTGAGAAGTTTTGCTCAGTATGTGCCATTTTAAGATATGACAACAAATGACCTTTTAATGACAATAAAATGACAGAAACATTCAAGTCTCAAATTAATAATAACCAGATAGATAGTTATCATAAAAACAAAAAGACGGTTGTAATAGGTGCGAGCGCAAAACCAATCAGATATTCATACTCTGCAGTTTCCAACTTAAAAAAGAAGGGCTATCCTGTTGAAGCAATAGGGTTACGTAAGGATTTGATTGGAGATGTTGAAATTCAAACCGGCCGGCCTTTAATTAAAGGGACGCATACCGTTACCATATATGTAGGGCCGAAAAATCAGTCTGGTTTTTACGATTATATAATTAATGAGCTTCAGCCAAAACGGATAATTTTTAACCCTGGAACGGAAAACGATGAATTTGAGGCCCTTGCAAGGGGAAAAGGCATAGAGGTCCTGGTAGGTTGTACGTTGGTTATGCTCGCTTCTGATTCTTTTTAAATAGACGTTACCACGAAAAGATGAATAATCTGTACTTTCGCGGCCAATGAGTAAAATCAACAATATCAACAACGTTTTGAGAAACAAATCAAATTTTCAGATCTTCATTAATGCACTCTTGATTTTGCTGGCTATTTGCGGTGGGGCCATTAAAGCACAGACCCCCCTCCTGCCAGACACAACCTTTGTGTGCAATGCCGATAGTGTTGAATTGGATGCCGGGCCGGGTTTTGTCAGCTACTTTTGGTGGGAGACCGATGAGCAGGCCCAAACTATCTGGGTGAAGGAGACCGGCTTGTACCATGTTAATTGCGATACAGCAGAATCTCAACCTCCTGTTATGGATTCCACCTGGGTATTTTTTCAAAATGCTGAAATTGTCCAAGGGGATTCAGTGATAACCAATATTTACCCCGTTACATTATGTGTTGCCCCCGACACTTCACAGTTTACCTGGACATCAAATGACCCTGATTATATTATTGAATTTGATACGGCAGCCTGTATTGATGTAACACCTAATTTGGATCCAACTGTTTTTTATGTTTCGATTACCGATAGCCTCGATATTTTAACCTGCATCGACAGCGTAACAATAATGCGACTTATTGCCCGCTTGCCCGACACAACAATAGTTTGTCATACCGATAGCGTATTTCTGGATGCAGGCCCGGGATTTATCAATTATCAATGGTGGGAAACCGGTGAACAAACACAAACTATTTGGGCAATGGATACGGGCTGGTACCATGTTACATGCGATGCCCCTGAGCTTCAGGAACCTATTATCGATTCCACATGGGTGTTTTTTCAAAACACAGCAATAGTCCAAGGGGATTCGGTGATAACCAATATTTACCCTGTTACATTATGTGTAAGCCCTGACACCTTGCAATATGTCTGGACATCAAGCGATCCTGATTATTTTATTGAGTTTGATACAGCAGCCTGTATTGATATTACACCTGATTTGGACCCAACAGTTTTTTATGTTTCAACCACTGACAGCCTCAATATTTTAACCTGCACCGACAGTGTAACAATAATGCGGCTTATTACGCGATTGCCCGATACCACATTGGCTTGTCACGCCGATAGCGTGCAACTGGATGCCGGCCCGGGGTTTCTAAATTATTTTTGGTGGGAGACCGGAGAAAGTAGCCAGACAATCTGGGCACATGACACCGGTTTGTACCATGTAACATGTGACACTCTTGAGTTTCAAGGTGTGATGGATTCTACCTGGGTGTATTTTCAAAAAGCCGGGATCGTTCAAAACGACACACTTACGTGCTACAACTATTCCCTGGAACTTTGCGTTGAACCAGACACCTTAAAATATTTCTGGACTTCAAGCGACACTGATTATGTTATTGAACACGATACCGCAGCATGTATTGAAGTTATCCCTGAATTGGACACCACCACATTTTATGTTTCAATTACCGACAGCCTTAATATTTTAACCTGTATCGACAGCGTAACGGTTTGGCTTCATCCCAGGATGAGGTTTGAGGAAGTTACCCAAATTAACACTGGTTGCCCCGAATCTTGCAAAGGCCAGTTGGAAGTTATTGTTTCCGGCGGAAAGCCCCCATACAGTTATTTATGGTTTACCGCCCCTGAGCAATACGACTCCATAGCTTTTGGCCTCTGCGAACAAGATTACACTTTCCGTGTTTTTGATGAATTCATTTGCATCCGCGACACCGTACTGCCCGTTGAAGTATATGATATCCCTGAAATTGAAATCATAAGAGATCCCACCGATGCCATTTACATCCAAAACCCCGTAGTTACATTTTCATTCGATAACCTGTCCATCGATTCGATACAAATAATTGATTGGAACTGGAATTTTGGCGACAGCACTTATTCCATTGAGGAAATGCCTGTAAAGGTGTTCGAAAATATCAGGGATTATGATGTGTGGTTGAAATACACTACAAGTGATGAATGTATTGATTCGGTAATGATGAACGTTAATGTAGAAGAGGCTATATTAATAATACCCAATATTTTTACCCCAAATAGTGACGGTGCTAACGATACATTCAAAATTAAAGACCTTGAATTTTACATGAGTAATGAAATTGCCATTTTTAACAGGTATGGTAAAAAAGTATTCTCACAAAACAACTACCAAAGCGACTGGGATGGCGGAAACCTGAGGGATGGTGCTTACTTTTATGTGCTTAAGGCCAAAGGTTATTTTGGTACAAATACTTACCGGGGATCAATAACCATCCTTAGAGGGTATTAAAAAATATTTACCCTTACAAAGCAGCAACTATTTTTGTTTTTGATTTTCTGAAAGATAATAATGAACGACCCCCAATATAATTGGGGCTATTTAATACCACCCCCCACCCAAACCCCGAAGCAGATTGAACACTTACAGAAAGGCAATCACTTTGGCCCTGCTTCTCCGCATCATATCGAAGACATAGAAGAAAGTTCGTGCATAGGGCTGGCTTGCTCAAAAATAACTTCCGGTTTTTATGAACATCTTTTCAATTCGGCACATCAAAATATTATCTAACCAATTTTTACAACAAAAATATGTACTTTTATGGTCGTTATTTTTTTGGGTTCTTAACAATCCCCGAACAATCTGGAGAAAAAGTTAAACATGTATTAAAAATTAGATATGTTGAATCTATTGATGGTAATCAAATAAAATATTGCATATCTGGTTTTTAAAATAATCCTTTAACGAATTTTGTTGACAGAAAAAAAGGGAAGGGAAAAACAATTCAATATCCTGATTTAGCAAAATCTGTTTCAATTTTTCTATTCAATTTATTAACAGTTAATAATTAGAATTAGCACATGAACAATAATGCCAAAGCTGTTTGGGTAAACTGTCTTAAAATCATTAAGGATAATATTAACCATCAGAGTTTTAAAACCTGGTTCGACCCCATTATCCCAATCAAATTAAATGATAACGTATTGACCATACAAGTTCCCAGCCAGTTCTTTTACGAATGGCTTGAAGAGCATTACATCAACTTGTTGAGGAAAACTGTTAAAAAGGAATTGGGCACAAACGGCAGGTTAGAATACAGTATTGTCATGGAAGATGGCCTGAACAAGAAAAATCCGGTATCCATAGTTATCCCAACATCCAACCGGCCGGCTACTATCAATCCGGATGTTTCCATGCCGTTTTACCTTAAAGGCCAATCCAAAGTAATTCCCGATCCATTTATCATTCCTGGAATTCAAAAAGTCAAAGTCAATTCTCAACTTGTTGAAAGATATACTTTTGATAATTTCATTGAGGGCGATTGTAACCGTCTTGCACGCGCAGCCGGTTTGGCAATCGGCGGAAACCCCGGTAAAACAGCTTTTAACCCTCTATTTATTTATAGTAAGGTCGGGCTTGGAAAATCGCACCTTGCACATGCTATTGGACTTGAGGTAAAAAACAGATATCCTGACAAAACTGTCCTCTATGTTACTACCGACCAGTTTATTGCACAATATATTGAATCGGTGAGGAATAATAACCAGAACGATTTTACCAATTTCTACCAACTTATTGATGTGTTGATTATTGATGACATTCATTTCCTGGCCGGGAAAGAAAAAACCCAGGACGTTTTTTTCCATATTTTCAACCAACTACACCAAAAATCGAAACAGCTGGTAATTACATCCGACAAACCACCTGTTGAAATAGAAGGCATGGAGCCCAGGTTGCTTTCCAGGTTTAAATGGGGCCTTACAGCAGACCTTCAGACACCTGACCTGGAAACAAGGATCGCAATACTGCAAAAAAGACTATACAGTGATGGCATTGAGATGCCAGAAAATGTGGTGGAGTACCTTGCCTATAGTATTACATCCAACATCCGTGAGTTGGAGGGGGCAATGATTTCAATCCTGGCCCAGGCTTCACTTAATAAAAAGGAGATTACACTTGAGCTTACCAAGCAGATTGTAGATAATTTCATTAAAAATACCAACAAGGAAATTTCCATGGATTATATCCAAAAGGTTGTTTCCGACTATTTTGGGCTTTCCATTGAGCAAATGAACTCGAAAACACGCAAGCGCAATATCGTCCAGGCCCGCCAGTTATCAATGTATTTTTCCAAGCAACACACTAAGGCATCCCTAACAGCAATTGGCCTGCAATGTGGGAATAAAGACCATGCCACCGTGCTCCATGCCTGCAAAACAGTACAAAACCTTATAGATACCGATAAAGAATTCAGAAGCTATGTTGATGATCTTGAAAAAAACATAAAACTGTAAGGGCAAATAATTAATTTAGGGCCTGTCAATTAAGAGATTAAAAACCTTGATTAACGATGTATGTGACCACCAAACAAATCTAAAACCAAAACTCGACAATCGTTAATCTGAAGTCAAAATATTCCAAGTTTCAGGATAGAATAAATTATTCACCAATACTTCCCTTCATGAAAATTTTAATGGTTTGTCTTGGAAATATTTGCCGATCGCCATTGGCCGAAGGTATTTTGAAAAAGAAAATCAATTCCGCAAGTGCGGAACTAAACACACAGGTTGAATCGGCGGGGACATCGAGTTATCATGTGGGTGAGGGCGCCGACCATAGGTCGGTTGATATTGCAAGGAAACACCAGGTAAACATCGGGTTACATAAGAGCAGACAATTTGTTACGGCAGATTTTGACAGGTTTGATAAAATTTATGCCATGGACAAATCCAACTACCGGAACATAATGAACCGTGCCAGGAATGAATCGGACAGATCAAAAGTAGAAATGATATTGAATGTTGTTGAACCTGGCAAAGACAATGATGTGCCCGACCCATATTACAGTGGAAATAACGGTTTTGAATATGTTTATCAAATGCTGGACGAGGCCTGCAATATTATCACCGATGAAATAAAAGAAAACAATATAAAATAAAATTGAATTACCATCCAGATCAAACCCCAACCAAAAAGGACATTCTGAAAGCAGCTATCAGGATTGGGCAATATATCCATAAAACCCCCGTACTTACTTCCGAAAACCTTAATTCCATTTTCGGGTGCCAGCTATATTTTAAGTGCGAGAACTTGCAAAAAGCCGGTGCTTTTAAATCAAGGGGAGCTGTAAATACTGTGTTTTCATTGAATGAAAATGATGTTATAAGCGGTGTATGTACCCATTCTTCGGGAAATCATGCCGCAGCATTATCCAGGGCGGCTTCGCTAAAAGGTATCGTGGCCCACATTGTAATGCCCGAAGATTCCTCAAAAGTTAAAATTTCGGCCGTGAAACATTATGGCGGAAAGATTACCTTTTGCAAACCCACACTCGCTTCGAGGGAAACTGCCTTGATAAAAGTAATTGAAAAGACCGCTGCACTTGAGGTACACCCCTATAACGATCCACGGATCATAGCCGGACAGGCAACGGCGGCGATGGAAATGTTCGGCGAAATTGATCCCCTCGACATTATTATGGCCCCGGTTGGAGGTGGTGGCCTGTTGAGCGGTACGGCATTGGCAGCAAATTATTTTTCGGATAAAACAAAAGTTATTGCCGCAGAACCCGAACAAGCAGATGATGCCTTTCAATCGTTCAAAGCAAATACCTTCTATCCTTCGGTTAATCCCAATACTATTGCCGACGGTCTCCGCACATCCCTCGGAAGCCTCACCTTTCCGATAATACAAAAATATGTTGACGACATTGTAACAGTGAGCGAAAAGGGCATAGTTGAAGCGATGAAGCTAATTTGGGAAAGGATGAAAATTATTGTGGAACCATCATCCGCAGTACCGCTCGCTGCAATTTTAGAAAAGAAATTTGATTGTCCCGGTAAAAAAATCGGGATTATAATTTCCGGGGGGAATGTTGATTTGAATGCCTTGCCGTGGTAGGCAGGGGAATGGAGTGACTGGTTTCGGGTTTCAGGTTTGAAGTTTCAGGTTTCGCTTGGCTTCCTTCACCCGGCATCCGACACCCGTCACCAGGGTTTCCATCCCATCCCTTTGGTCAGGGATTTAAACCCTTGCACGACACTGATTAATGATGACCAAATTTTAAAAACAAAAACAACATGCTAAAACCTGCACTATATTTAATCCCTGTTGGCCTGGGGGGGGGCAATCCTGGTGAAATCCTTCCAGGCCATAATTCTAAAATTATTCAGGAAATTGATGAATTCATTGTAGAAAATGCACGTTCGGCACGTAGGTTCCTAAAAAGTATTGGGTATAGTAAAAATTTCGATGATGTTACATTTCACATTTTAGATAAGCATACCCCCGAAGGATCAATCCCTGAATTTATCAGTTCAATCAAATTGGGAAAACCTGTTGGGTTGCTTTCTGAGGCTGGGGTACCATGTGTTGCCGATCCGGGAAATATCCCGGTAATACTGTGCCAGGAAAAAGGGTTTAAGGTAGTGCCACTGGTTGGGCCATCGTCGATTATTTTGGCATTAATGGCTTCAGGTTTTAATGGCCAAAACTTTAGTTTTCATGGTTATCTGCCGGTGGAAAAGGGAGATTTAAAAAGAAAAATCAAGGAGATAGAATCATTGGCCTATAAACAAAACCAAACCCAGATATTTATTGAAACCCCATTCCGCAACAACAAAATGCTTTCCGCGCTAATTAGCACTTGCTCGGCCCAAACAAAACTATGTATTGCAACCAACCTTACCTTAAATGATGAATCTATCTTAACAAAAAGTATCCATGAATGGAAAACGGTGAAAGTTGATCTAAACAAAAAGCCAAGTGTGTTTTTGATTTATAAAAACTAAAATTCAAAATTTGACAAGAAGTCGGAAATATCCTGATCTTTGTCAAGGTCAAGTTTTTGTCGGAGGCGTGATTTTCGGGTGTAAATTGCCTCGGGGGAAGTCTCAAGGAATTCAGCGATCTCTACATTTAAAAACCGTTGTTTTAAATAGGAACAGAGGCGCAGGTCATCGAAGGTCAGTTTGGGCGACCTTAATTTGAGCGCACGTTGAAATTCACGGTTACTCTTGTCGATGAACAGGTTAGAGATCATATCCTTGATTTGTTTGATCTCCATCCGGGCAACCGGGCTCCTGTCAACGATTAATTTATCCATCTGGCCCCTGAGATCGTAAAACAAAGCAACATTGTCCAATTCCATCTTCTTTTTCTCAAGTTCATCTTTAAGTGATTTGACAAACTCCTCTCCATCACCAAACCCTTCACCACCTGACTTTTCAGGGTTGTTATATTTACCGGCAATAGCTTCGGCAAGTTGGGTTTCAAGCCTTTCCTTTTCTTCCAACTTCGATTTAATCCCAACATGCGTATTTACACGTGCCAGCAATTCATCGGTACTGAATGGTTTGGTAACATAATCAACAGCCCCAAGTTCAAACCCTTTAACCACATTTTCGGTTTCTGTTTTGGCAGTTAGGAAAATAACAGGGATGTTTTGTGTTGACGGATCGCTTTTTAATTTCTCACAAACTTCAAAACCATCCATTTCGGGCATCATCACGTCCAGCAAAATAAGATCGAAATCAATCAACTTTACTTTTTTAAGTGCAGCCTGTCCGGAAATCGCAAAAGTAATGTTGTAATTTTTCGTACTTAAAATATTGGCTGCCAATTCAATATTCTTTGGTATATCATCGACGATTAGGATTTTATATTTTTCTTGTATCTCCATAGTTAAAATGCTTTAATGCTTCAATGGTTCAATGAGAGAATGCTTCAATGGTTCAATGTGTTAATGGTTCAATGATGTAATGGTTCAATATTTCAATAAGTTAATAGGTATTGTCATTTCAGTATGGTATCATTATAGCATTGCATCATTGTACCATTGTATCATTTCCCCCTATTAGCGGTAAAGTAAAATTAAAAGTACTCCCTTTCCCTTCTTCACTAATGGCCTGGATTGTGCCCCCATTCTTTTCGACAAACTCACGCGCAATAACCAACCCAAGGCCAACCCCCCTCTCTCCATCAGTCCCCCAGCGGGGTTCATTCTTAAACTTTTTAAATAAATTATCCCTTGTTTTCTTATCCATCCCAATTCCGGTATCCGCTACCGAAACCTGTAAAAACCCATCTTTCACCTCTTTAGTGCCAATAGTAATTACACCATCCTCACCGGTAAATTTTATGGCATTCGACACCAGGTTACGGATAATGGTTTTCACAGCATTTTTATCAGCAAAAACCATTTGCTCATCAGGCAGGTTGTATTTCAGTTCAATCGACTTTTGTTTGGCCACACCGGCCAACAGGTTAAATGTAACTTTTACCAAGGATGTTAAGTTGAGGTATTTTGGTTTGTAGGCCATCTTGCCCTGCTGGTTCCTGGCCCATAACAACAGGTTTTCCAACAGCGTATAGGATGAACCAATGGATCCCCACATGGAATGAATGAAACTTTGCATATCCTTTTCATTCATTTTCACCACACCGCTTACCAACACTTCCAGCGATTCCTTAATATTACCGATGGGGCCAAGTAAATCGTGGCTGATGATAGAAAACATTTTATCCTTCGTATTGTTGGCCTCCTGTAGGCCCATATTAGCTTTCTTCAGCTTTTCGAGTGTTTTTTTTAGCCGTACCTGCGTCTCTACCCTTGAAAGCAGTTCCTGGCTGTTGAATGGTTTGGTAACATAATCGGCACCACCGACATCGAAAGCTCTAACAACATTTTCGGGTTCGGTTTTGGCCGTGAGAAAAATTACAGGTACCTGCCTGGTATCCGGGTTACTTTTCAGATTTTCGCAAACCTCATAACCATCCATCTCAGGCATCATGATGTCGAGTAGTATTACATCAAAACTAATGAAACCGGCTTTTTGTAATGCTTCTTTACCACTTTGGGCAAATGAAACATTGTACTTTTGTTGCCTTAATATCTCTGCTGCGACCCTGATGTTGGTTGCATCATCATCAACAATTAATATTTTGGGATTGGAGTTTTTCAATTGTTATTATGTAGTAAAAAATTCAATGGGGGAAATTTTCATCAAATGTAAGATAATAAGGTTACATTTTGGGTGATCTAACCTGATTAATTCACCTCTAAATAAAACTATTCCACTTCTGGTTTGGGGGGCCACACAAAATCCTTTATGTTTGGAAACTCTTTTTCTACTTCCATCTTTAACCACACAAGCATCCTGATTATTGGTATAATGGTTTCCCTTTCGGAGGTAAGTTTGCCCCGGATATAGTTCCATGCACCTATTGAGCTATCAATGCCCGTTAATGCCACCATGGCCGAACCGTCAGAATCTTTAGGAAAACCTTCAAACATATCACCGTCCTCCTCCTCCTCATACAAACTGCCAAGTGCCCGCTTAATTTTTATCCCAAGTTGTATCTGATACCAAAGGATTACCTCCACAGATTCTGTCAACCCACCCAATATTTGTTCATCAACTATTCCGGGCCAGGTAACTTTAAAGTCTTTCGTCTCAGGGTTGAATTCTTGTTTCAGGATATCTTTTCTTTCCTCGAACCATATTCGTGCTGTTTTTTCATATTTCACCGCTACCTTCGACATTGGCTGGGCTTTTGCCTTTTTCCGTTTCTCCTCATGATCTTTCATTGCTTCTTCGGCATCTTCATCATCGTCCCACTCGCCAAATAAAAAAGAATTGTCGTTTTTAATCAAGGGATATTCCTCGTCAATAAGTTCAGCCGCATCCTCTATGGTTTTATTCACCTGATCCCAGAAACCCTTGTTTTCTTCCATTGATTTTTCACGTCTTTTATCATCTTCTATTTCGCGCCGAATATCTATTTCCATAGCAAATGTCCTGCACTTGTCAGTATAAATACAACGTTCGCACCAGCGGTTGCAATAGTTGTAAATGCCGGGGATAAAATCACCATCAGGTATCTCAAAATCATCATCAAATTTCATAGCTATAGATATATTTATTTATTAATTTGAGCTAACAATTCATTTGGCGAAAATAACCAATTCCATCTCTTTCGGCATCAATTAACAAATAATTATTGAAATGTCCAGTGCTTTTGCCGATGCCGATATCACCGAAGTAACTAAATCAATTTCCAAGGATAAACAAACGGGTATTAAAATAGAAAATTCAACCCTATATTCTATCATGGTAAAAAAAAACCCAATGCTGCATAATAATCAATATTGCCGCTGCAAGCGATCAAAGCAATAATGCTGATTGGGGATGCTATGGCACTGCCATGGGCGGCACTTCAACAACTATGGGTACCGGCGCGAATTGAATAAACTCTATCTGTCCAAATATCTAATTTGCGGTTTTGCTACCGACTACTATTGGAGTTCTCCGGAGCACAATAACTCCCACGCCTGGAGGCAGGACCTCGACAGTGGGGCCCAGAGCAACACCGTTAAGTATAGCGTACTTCCGCGTAAGGGCGATCAGGGCTTTTTGACCATAGTGAAACAAAATGGTTTCACATGGTAAACAATTTGTCAAATTCACTTTAACAAAATTATTCTCCTAACGGCAATTACTTGTCGATCTGTTAGGAGCCCGGCGCAGTATTCGCCCTCAGGAAACCCTTTAGTATCCCACACAACTGAAGCCTGGCCTTTGGGAATGGTAAAATCCTGAACTTGCCTGCCCATAGCGTTGAAAATTGCAATAGATGTATTTTGCCGGGCAGGATCAAAAGTGAGGGTAGTTGACCCGGTAGATGGATTAGGATGGCTACTAAAATTCGGGTTTGCCAAAGCAACACCATTAAGGGGCAATCCATTGGATTGCATGTTCAGCTTTATTGCAACCGGGCGGTGATCAGAAACATAATTCTCGTATTCCCACCAACCATTAGGTAGATAGTCATCAATTTTAATGGTTTGGATTGTAGAAGATTCATCCTCCAACACATCAAAAAGTTCGTTGGTAATTAATATATGGTCAAGATGTGATGGCCATGTGGGATATGACCAGTTGGAGCTATTTCCTTATCCTTATATATTGTTCCAGCAAATTGCAGGCATCGTACCGCCTGGTCTCTTCGTCCCACGGGTTATTCAGGTCTATGACACCATCGCCACAGCATTTCAAATGGTTATTTATAACAACAAAACCCTCCCCCATATATTTCATTTTCATTACCAGTGGAGCCCTGGGCAACTCACGGTTGTTGCTAGTATATATCTCAAAAATGTCTTCAACCTCAATTACATCCGGCTTGTAGAGGTAGGCCAGGGCCAAATATTCCGACTCAACCCAATATCCATCCCACCCATCAAGATCGTCAACTAATTGTTCAAACATAGGTTTTTCATCAATCTCCTGCAAAGCAATCACATCAACATCAAGGGCCTGGATAATTTCTATTACATAATCTATTGTGGTTTGTCCGTTTTTGGGGAACCATTCAACATTCCACGTCATAACCTCCAGGGTAGAGTCTGTTCCAAAGGATAGGTCTTCAAGGCTTTGTGAAAAAACAGTTGGTAAAGTGAGCAGAAAAGTAAATAGCAACAGTAGTTTTTGCATCTGGGGATTGGTTATTGTTTAGTTTGCGAAAGTATTAAATTTTGGTTTATTGGCTATGATCTAATGATCCCGGGCTAAAAAGCCACGAAAGGCTTCTTCTTCAAGCAATGCCCCAAAAGGATGAATTCCCTTTTCCCTGCACTTTCTGGCAACTTCAAACCTGTAGCGTAAGGGTTTAATCCCTGACCAAAGGAAAGGGATAGAAATCCTGGTGGCCAGGGATGCCATCCCCTCGTTCCCGAAAGCTCTCGGGATCGGGGATTGCATCCCTTCCACAAAACCCGAAACCAAAAGAGCAAAGTGCAGAGTGCAGAGCGAAGGATGCCAAGCGCAAACTGAAACCTGAAACCTGAAACCTGAAACCTGTAACCAATCTAAGTATATAGGTATCTCTTAATATTTTTCTTTGGGGTTTTGATAAATTCTACGTCAGTGAGTTCAATGTTGGCGATATTAGCATATTTGGGCAATGTTTTATTCAGGGTTTTGATATTTTCCCCCATTCGTTTTTCTACCACCTCAAATGTTAACCCCTCGTTTTTCATCAATTCCCTGTCGGGATAGATCATGGCAATAAGCTTTTCATCAAGGTATTTCACAACACACTCCTGAACGTAAGGCAGGTTACAAACTTTGGCTTCCACCTCTTCGGGGTAAATGTTCTGACCGGAGGGGCCAAGTATCATATTTTTTGTCCTTCCTTTGAGATAGATATAACCATCTTTGTCCAGGTAACCCAGGTCCCCGGTTTTCAGCCAGCCATCCTCAGTAAAGGACTCTTCGGTAGCCTCCTTGTTCTTGAAATACCCTGACATCACATTATCGCCCCTGACAAGGATTTCACCAATTTTTTCACTTGCCTGTTGTGGAGCCACCTTTATTTGCATCTTGTCAACTATCTTTCCACAAGAACGGTACTGTGCCTTTTCCCAGCCCTCATAGCTAATCAGTGGCCCACATTCTGTCATACCATAACCAATAGTAAAACGAAACCCGATCTTTTTGAAAAATTGTTCTACATCCTCACTTAGGGGGGCACCACCAATAACCACCTCGCGGAACCTCCCACCAAAAGTTTCGGTGAGTTTTTCTTTTACTTTCTTTTCTATTATCCCTGAAATAATTGGTAACGTCAGGAGAAATTTCATAATCGGTTTTTCCAAAGAAGGTAAAATGCGTTTTTTATAAATTTTTTCGATGACCAAGGGCACTGAAAGGATAAGGTGTGGTTTGATTTCGGCAAAAGCCTTTGTAACAATTGCCGGTGAAGGTATTTTAGTTAGGAATGTTGTGTGGCAACCCATGGTAAACGGAAAAAGAAACTCGAACAACATACCAAAAACATGGGCCATGGGCAGAAACGAAACGATAGTATTTCCCTGAAGCAGGGGCATGTGGGCCTGGGCAAATATAATGTTTGAGTAGATGCTGCGCCGGGGGAGCATCACCCCTTTGGTGAAACCGGATGTTCCACTGGTATAAGAGATGACACAGGTACTTTCGGCATCAAATTGCGGATAATTTACATCTTCGGGTTGAAGGTTTTTTTCATGTAATTTTTTTTGCGCTTTCTCCGTTGCCTTGCCAAACCTCTCTTTTTTCTCGTGGATAAGTGAATAATCATTGATATTGATGATGACCTTTGGCCCCTGCAGGTAGTCCTGTTCCAGTTTATTGTAGATATTTGGTACAATAAACAGTAGTTTACATTCGGAATGTTGTACTATGTGGTAAATATTTTCGGACGAAAATTCATTCAATACGGGCACTACCACAGCACCATAACTAATAATCCCAATAAAAGTAATCCCCCACATGGCCGAGTTGTTCCCCAACAAAGCAATATGATCGCCCTTTCGGATACCTGTTTCGTCAAACAACTTATGCAGGAAATATATTTTCTTCCCTACATCTTCATAAGTGAGGGTTTCGCCCTGGTAATCAGAAAAGGCAGCCAATGCCCAGTTTTGCTTTATCGACCCGGCAAAGAGATTATTAAGTTGGTCATTTTTATGTTTCATAGTTCTTAGTTTTGTGCAAGGATACGAAAAAAATGGAAATCAGGGGAATGGAGGAATGGGGGTATGGAGGTATGGAATAATGGAGTATTGGAGTATTGGAGTATTGGAGTATTGGAGTATTGGAGTATTGGAGTGCTTGTAGTAATGGAATAGTGGAGAAATGGAGGTATGGAAAGAAGTGCTAGCTATGTTTTGGGGAAAACGTGAGAGGATTGTAAAATAGCACCTTTCAGACATATTGACAACAGTGCAAATTATTGGTAAAAGATAAAGTTGACTATATTTCCAGGCCTGCTTACAGTTCGAGGGGTCAGGCTGTCAACGGCCAACTACCGACTGCTGACAAAGGTCTGCCCCGCCCCTTTCTTCCAGAAAATTCGCGGCACTACCAAATAAAAATTTATTAAGGTCGTTATCTCTCTGAATTTCCAAAAACTACATCGACTTGAAGAAATCAGGGTTTTCTGTTATTGTTTTTATTTTATTTTCCGTCACTACTTTTTCATTATTCGGACAAGTCAATAAGGTACCAAACCTGAAGCTTTACGATTACGAACCCTACCACTTTGGTTTTATTATAGCTGTCAACCAAATGAATTTTGTGATCGAAACTAAAGAGAATATCCACCAACTATATTTCAAAGACAAACAGCTTCCGCAAGCCGACCTTCCTATCTATCCTGTAGATTCAGCCATGATTTATGGTATTGAGCCAGAAACAACATTTGGCTTTGCCGTAGGTATTGTTGGCGATCTAAGAATTGGAAATTATTTCAATCTAAGGGCCGTGCCCTCCCTGGCTTTTGGGAGTCGGTTTATTAACTACGACCTAAGGCTTTTACAGGGAACAGACACAGTGTCCTTTGTATCGAGACAAAAGATTAATTCCACATTTGTCGATTTTCCGTTTTATCTGAAATACAAATCAAAACGGGTGCACAATATGCGGGCCTACGTTTTTGGAGGGGTTAAATTTAGTTTCGACCTGGCATCACAGGCAAAAAAGCAGGAAGAGGACAATTATGAACCGAAGCTTTACCGTTCGGATACGTATGGCTTGATAGGCGCAGGCCTGGATTTTTATATGAACTGGTTTAAGCTTGGCGTTGAGCTTAACATGTCGTACGGCCTTCGTGATGTACTGGTGAGGGAAGACAATATTTACACAGATGGCATAGAAAGTTTGCGCTCTAAAATATTTATGCTTACTTTTACCTTCGAATAAAAAATTCATCTGGCAAAAGCCTAAACAACTGAAATTTATAATGGAAAAAAAATCAGATTCCAGTGAACTTTTCAAAATGTTGACTGCCAAGGGCATCCTCAAACAAGAAGTTTATGCCAATACTTACAACACCTTTAGCAAGTTTAAAACTGTAATTAAAGAAATTGTAAAAGAGTACCAGGAAAGTGATATCCGGCCAAAGAAGCCAATACCCTTCGAATATAAAAACCGTGGAGAGTTTGAGGTAGAGTTGAAGTTTGCCGGCGACCTCCTTATTTTTATGATGCACACCAATGTATTTGAATTTCCGCGCGAACACGAGGTATCTAAAATGCCCTACATACGGGAGGACAAAGAGCGGTCGTATTGCGGGATCATTAATATTTATAATTTTCTTGGGGATTCGTTTAAATATAAACGCGTTAACGATGCCGGCTACCTTATTGGCCGGATTTTCATTAATAAAGACATGCATTATTTTATTGAAGGAAAGCGCGAAATTGGATTTCTGTACCAGAATTTTGGCAGTGCAATAATGGATGCAGGAACAGCCCGGAAAATTATCCAATCGTCAATAAAATATACCCTCAACTTCGACAAAACCGGCAAACGGCTTGGCTTTAAATTCCAGGCCGACCAGGATGAGGAAGACAAGTTTGAGGATACATTATTGTAGAGACGCACGACCAGTAGAGACGCACGGCCAGTAGAGACGCACGGCCGTGCGTCTCTACATGTCGCCGGCCGTGCGTCTCTACAATGCAATCACACAAAAAAAAATCCTAATGAACAACAATTTTTTTTACGCCAACGGTTTTTGCTGTGTAGATTTTGATGATGTAAATTCCACTGATGATCCCTTCCGGTCTTAAATCAATTTTTCCATTAATTATCCTACCTGGAACAACTGTATGGATTACTTTCCCCGAAATATTCAGGATTTCGATAAAGGAAATATCGCTGCTATTGTTATAAAAGATGGTGAACTTTCCATTTGATGGATTTGGAAAAATATCAAAATCTATGATTGCAGGTACATCAATATTATCAGGTACAAGGCTTGCACTTTTTATGGAGGAAATCCCATTCGGAACAAAAACCCCCTGATCCGGCATCCCCGGCCCAAATTCTACAGGCATGGCCATCTCCTCATTTTCCCCCGGCCTGAAGACCTTGAAAATCAATGGATCATTTATTGTAAAACCATCTTTAATTTCAGTAGTTTCATCATCAGCAAAAGCGACAACAGCAGCACTTTTATAAATATTTTCAATTTCTATTGATCCTGCACATAAACCTCCCTCGGTAAAAACACCGATGACATCTGCCGGCAACAGGCCCGCACTCACCATTACCCGCTGTGGTATTGATATTATGTGCGATAGCGGGGTGCAATTTACATCATTCCATGGTGTAATATTTGGGGTTTGGACGGGCAGTTCAGGTGTGAAAGTATTTTCCAGGCAATCAGTGTAAGTGAATTGTGTAGCTTCGCTTGCCAATATCCAATATGCTTTTCCCGGTTCAAGGCCCGTCAATGTGGTTATATTGAAATAGGGCCAGTAAATTTGGGTGCCGGCCACCTCTTTTATAATGGTAACCTCAGGTATGTTGTTGAACAGTTCAAAGGTTGAGGCTTCGCACGGCGTTAAAACAGGGCTGAGGTTCCAGCCTGAATTTAAAACAACCTCCGGGCCGCTAATGGGCACACCTTCCATGTTCATTTCAAAATTATCTTCAGCTTTAATTTTATACCCGGTGTGGAAATCCCAGTTTCCAATGGTGTTTACCCCCGAAGCCGGATAATAATATCCGGTGGTTGAGGCTAAGATTGTAAAATCGGTACCAAATGGAGAAAAGATATTTTCCACATCACCATCAAATGGGTCGATATAACTTGAAACCCCGCTCCATCCCTGTGGGATATAAAACGTTTGAGTGGATGCCCCCACCGCATCAAGGCTAAGGATTTGGGACAGCCCGTTGGTGTAAAATTTCCCGTCATAATTGGGCATTGCCTGATTGTAAGTAACCTGGGCATACATTTCGGCATCCTCCTGTTGTATATAAACTTTCCAGATTAACAATTCTCCATCTCCAAAACCATCCTTTTCAGGGGTAAATGTATCATCGCCAAAAGCAGTCAGCACAATATCCTGGCCTAACCACTGGATGGCCCCGCCGCATTGTTCCACCTGTGTATCGTCCAAATAAAAACCCCCAATAAAATCACCAACATTCAACGGGTTTTCTTCAAACATCGGATTTGCGGTTAACGGGATGGAAATGCTGTGGGTGTTGGGCGAATTGGGGATATCCCATCCGGGGGGCAACAGTGTATCCAATTCCAGTTCAAAATCCACGATGGAATACTCTCCGCCACTAATAACCTCAATACCACTAATTGACTGTGGTTGATATCCTGCCATCGAACAACTGACCTCATAAATACCAGGCGGGATTTCAGTAAGCAGATAGTTGATCTCCCCGGTTATCCCCGAATTTGAAAACCCGACAAAAGTATTTGACCCATCAAAGGCAGTAACCTCCACTCCGGAAAGAAACCCACCGGTAATGGCCGAAGTTGCCGCCCCTGCAATAACGCCACTTTCACCCGCCGGGGAAATTGTGATATGCCAATCCTGGCCGTTGTTGTTGTCCCAGGTGCCATCATCAAAATGTATAACAAAATCAACCGCCGTTACTTCCTGCACAGGGAGGTTAAACGGCCCCAATTGAATAATCAACTGGTTTTGTCCGTTTGGCCCATCCATCTGAGATTCCACTGCCGGGCCTCCTCCGCCAAACAAATAGCTTCCGCCGGGCCAATAAGCTTCGTCAGGGCTGTTCCATCCATTTATGCCCCAGTGAAGTTTTGCGCCCTGTGTGGCATTTTCAACAATTATAGTAATCACATCCTGGCTGTTTGGCCCTTCCGGTGTCCAGTAAACGTCATCCTGGCTACCGGAAGAATCAGTGCCAATATAAACATGCTGAATGGGGGTTTTAAAAGTATTGCCATAGTTATCGGTTGCCTCCACATAATAATCGACCAGCGTATCCGACAACCCACTTATTTCAGCCCAACACTGATAAGCCATGTATTGGGGCAAAATAAAAAAGTCGATGTCAGGGTTATTGGTAATATTCCCATCCGGGAACAGCCTACTTTCCATTGGCAGGGTTTCCCAGCCGCCCACCCCGCTTCCTCCCGCGTAAGTGTCGTTTGCAAAGTCATTGATGGGGTTAATGCCATCTTCGTCCACCCTGTATTTCAAAACTACATTTTGCAATCCCGAAACATCGTAAGCAAAAGTCCAAACGGTAAAATCACTTGAATTTTGGTGCTGCTGATAACCATAGTTCGGCCCAAAGCCTATCCCGCCTGGGTTGTAAGGGTAACGTTGAGGGATAAAAACCGTAGGTGGCGTGTTGTCCACACCGGCATTTTCATCAATCACCTCATCGGCATAACCAACAGCAAGGTTAGCTGCCAAGGTTTGTTTTACCTCCATATCCAGCGAAGTGCCATAATACATATACCCGCTGGTATAGCCAGGCAACAGGTGATGCCATGCTTTGGCCGCTTTTGGCGATGAGGCATTTGGCTCAACAATATCAGAAATATTTAGGTTCCCCGTAAGGTCTTCGGCCATCTGCACATGATTTTCGGCAGCGGTAAGCACCGCCCA